>JANOAX010000059.1:0-68403 GCA_031411335.1 Bacteroidota bacterium | reverse complement strand
TGGAAATGTAATCATCAGAAATTTCAAGGGGATAGCGTCCGGGAATGATGGTTACTTCTCTTGTCAAACCAATTTTATTTACAATATCCATAGGAAGAGGTGTTTCTTCTTCAATAGTGAATTGAAGAAGGTGCAGCAATTCTTTTTCTAAAGTTTCATTCATCGTACTTCGCAGTAAATGAAATTGAATTTGATTTTCTGTAGAGGTAATTCCTGCATCCACTTGTCTGAAGTGGTAGATATCATAAGTTACACAAAAATTTAGTCCTCCATCACAATCTTTTCGTGGAGAGGCAATCTTAACTTTGAATATAGGTTTTGGTCGATCTGCTTGTGCTACACATGTAAAAGAAAAGCTAAGCAGAAAAAGGAGTTGAAGTAAAATGTTTTTTTTCATAAGATGGGTTTTAAAGGTTTATATTTATTTTGTGTTTTAATTTATTTAAATTCCATTTCAGACTGTGCAAATATGTTGTCGTTGTTGATGTAAATAATTCGGTAAGGCTCTGGGCACATCTTTAAATTTTCGATTAGAATTTTGTGTAGTCGCTTGCTATCTTTTTTCATGAATCGATTCCAAAAGAATACTACAGTATAGGGTTCGGATTTTCCAATTTTGTGCTTCTCGTGATTCTTGAATGGTGAGGCATGGTTAATCAAACGATCGAAACTTAATATGGAATCCAAAGGCGCCGCTGTTATTGGAGGGAATGTGCCAAACTTGTTTTCAATGTTCCAATTCAAATGTGGAAATCCTGGTGCATAGCAGTTAATAAACCAAGATTCTTGAAATTGGTTATGTCCATAATAAATCGCTTGTACAGCTTGGAAGTGATTTTTCTTTTGCTCGCGAAAATGAAGTGTATCATTTATTTCTAAAAAATGCATGTAATTTGTATCAATTAGGTATGCTTGATCAGTAGGCACTTTCATCTTTTTTAAATACCTAGCATGAAGTTTCTCATTCATTATTTTAGGTTTTTTTATTCCCATTGCTGTTTTGGCCAAGAAGGCACAACTGCTAATATAAAGGCTTGAGAATACTGTGAGTGTAATTACAAGAAGTTTGTTGATGTGGCTATGCATAGATTTTTTAACTTTTTAAGAAGCCGGTAAGTGGTTCAATGCTTACCGGCTCGGGGTTTTTGTTATTGGAAGATGGCGTTAAGCATTACCGTTCCCAAACGATTTCTCGATTTGTCTAGACGGTATTCGCCTTTGCGAATGGTAATTTTACTAAAGCCTAATTGCTCGGCAATTTCTTGAGGTAGTACTTTGTCTTCGTATACATAAAAGATGTTTTCGTTTTCTTCAGCTGGCGATGTATCACTTATGATATTCAGTTGAAGTTGACCTCGGACAGTTTGCACTTCAGCGATTCCTTCTCCAGTTCCAACAGTTTTTGAACTGCTGAATAATCGAATGCATAATCCTTTTTCTCCATCACATCCGTCTCCAATGGCTGCAGGTTTTGATCGTGTACCAAATACGAATTTAATTCGTTCCGCATTTTGAGCGTAAGATTCAAGTGAGAGGAAGGCAAAGATTCCAAGGATGAAAATTATTTTTTTGAAGTTGATGGATATAAATGTTTTCATAAGTGTTTTTTATTTTTTAAAGGTTTTTATAGAAAAATTTATTGTGAAACGTTTAGGCACGTCGGAGCCGATTCATAATGCTGTCCTGACAGATTATAAAGCCATAAAGAGGGAATAGGTGCAGGGCACCTAATTCCTTCTTGTTAATACCGTATTCATTTTTTTGAGCATCGTTGGCAGTTTTTACATAAGGGTTTAGTTGTCCCTGCCGTTGTCGCTATTCGCTCTCTATAAAAATTCTCTCTTCACAAAATGCTTAATTCGAAAACAAATGTAAACCATGTATTGGAATTTCCAAATTATTTTCATCAAAGAAATGAACATGTAATTGTTAATTGAAATTTGAGGCGAATATTTTTTTTCGTTTTATTCAAAGGAGTTGAAGTTTTGAAATACAGTTTTTCTCTTGTGAACTCTTGTGTCCTCTAGTTTCTCAAGTGTTAAAAAAGTCAGTTCTAATTATTGATCTCATTAATATCAACTACAATTTCTTTGCTATAAGTATAGTATGCACTTCTTGTTTTGAATTCGCATTTACATAATTGACATGAATCACTCGAGGGTTTTCAAATCCCGCATCTATAAAACCATTTGTTATGTTAGTCAATTTATGATAATAAAAATACGTTCGATCTCCTGTGCTACTAGCATGAAATCCTGATCGCGTCGGATCCCCTTCTACAAAACTTATATAAAGAATTCCGTTGTTGTTTAAAAGAGTCGATGCATCTGCAATCAACTTTAGACTTTCTTCCTCCGATAAATAAGGCAAACAGAATCCAGCAATAATCCCATCAAAGGTTATGTTTAGTTTTAAAATGTTGCGGGCATCCATCACTTCAAATTGTACCGTCGGATTATTTTTCTGAGCTAACTCGATCATGTTGGAAGAAAAATCAATTCCATGAATTGAAAAGTCATTCCGTATTGACAAAAGTTGTTTGGTAATATTTCCCGGACCACAGCCTATCTCTAAAACGGAGGCCTTCGACTTTTCAATGGCAGCACAAAATAAAACATAGCTTTCATTATACATTTCCAAGTCCATAAATTTTTCCTGATAAAGTTGTGCAACTTTATTCCAAGTGGTAATCGTTTCTTGGTGCGGATTCATAGTGAACGAATTTTACAATGGATGAATTTGGAAATAAAGATATGAACTTATTCCTTTTTGTACTTTACAACTTGTGGTACTTTAGAAAAGTATTGGAAATAATTTATTTCAAGTGTAGTCGCATCTTTTAAATTCAAAATACAATCGTAAGGTGGCCAGTTTGGTAAAACCCCATTCACAAAAACACTGTCATTCTCTATGTTGAACGTATAGCCTGCATGTTGACTATCTACTTTTATCATTACATACGGATCTTGCTTTATAAATTCCACCATTTTAAAACTTGTGTCAACAGGATTCCATCTTCCTAAAATAGAAGACGCTGGAATTTTCATTGCGTTTGTAGCCATCCGTAAACTGTCAACTTGAGTTTGTGCCGCTAAGCCCGTCGAAAGGAAAATAAGATGCAAGCCGCAAGCTACAAGCTTCAAGAAGTTTGATTTAGCGTTGATATTTATAGAGTATAGATGTTTCAATTAAATTTAATAGATGTTGGATTTTAGACTTTGGATGTTGGTGGTTCTGATCAAATCGCCAAGCCTTGCAACAAATGTCAAATTGCGAAACCTTTCGAATATAGTCTAACCACAAGTCGCGAAGCCGTGCAACCAATATTTTTAAAAATAATAACTAAAATCCAGTATCCAACAACCAACATCTAATTACTGCAACTTCACTTCCTCAACTTGTATAACTTCTTTCGTAAGACTGTTTGTTAAGATAGCAACTAAGTAAACGTGATTCACCGCTACATCCGAAGGGACTAGCGCTGTCGAATAATTTTTTATGATTTCATCGCCGGCAGAAATTACGCCTAAATCTTCGCCTAACATTCCGTTGAATGATCCGCGTAATACGTGATTGTGAACGTAGGTAGAGTCATTAATACTTCCATCTTTTTGCCATTTCACAATGCTGTCTTCGGAGAAATAAACGGCTAAATAAGCTCCATCGGTGATATCACTTACCACTTTCACTTTTACTTCAGCACTCATGGTATTACTTCCGCTATTGTAACCAGGAGTAATTTCAAGTCCCGCTTTAGCAGCCGTGTTGATCCACTGATCGATTTTACTTTCCCAACCAGCCCAATCCAGCACTAATTGATCGCTTGTGCCCGGATTTAACATGCGTTGAACCATTCCTTTTGGGAATGGTTGACCAATAACATTGAAGTCGGTTGCAATTTGAGTGGAAACAGCATTTCTAAAATCATAAGTGTAGAAAGGAGCGTTTGGAGGATAAGGAGCTGCCCAAAAATCGGCATGTACTGCCAGCACCACTAATCGTTCATCATAAATATCATGTAAACGCTTTCCTTCTCTATGTGCATTTGGACAAGCTTGACAGGTATGTCCAGTGAAGTCTTCTAATAAAACTTTTTGTACGATGGTGTCTCCTCCAATAGGTCCACCTGTATTTGTAACACCGTAAGGTCCTTCTATTTTATCACAAGCTGTTAGAATCGTGATTACAAAAAGAAGTAGTGTGAATTGTATTTTTTTCATGTTGATATGCTGTTAACTCAAAGGTAAGGATAATTTTTTGGGATATGCAATTAGAATCTACTGGAAACAGTAAGGGATAGTCCGTTGCTCGCGGGAACAAATCGACACACACCACCTACACAAAGGAGTCCCGCGCGTTGACGTGCCCATGACAGACTAATGCGTGTTCCATCTTTTACATAATTGATACTTCCATTGTAATAATGAAACTGCTTTTTGCTGTCTTTATTGCCATAGTTCCATTCGTCGAAAGCGGTGAGGGTCCAGTGAGGAGCCATATTAAATTCCACCAAAAACATAGCCCAATTACCTCGATCTTGCTCCGTTGACAAATGCTCAACATCAAATCGAATGCTATTAGTAGAACTAAACTTGTAGGTGTATTCAATCACGCCGAGATGGGAGGTAACTTGTTTCTCATTTACTTTTCCTTCGATTTTTTCGCGGTCGTAAATTTGATAGAGGTAGCTTACAATTACTTTGCTTTTCTTGGATATTTTTTTAGTCACTTCAAAAGTTACTTCCTGATAATAACGATCATCGCCTACTGAGAAAAACTCAGAAGTGTATCCTAAGGTATCATCTAAATTTTTACGATCTATATCGCTCACCGCGGCATAGTTCATCATGAGGGTAGTTCCGTATTCTCCCCCCAGCGTCGACTTCGGTTTGAAGTTGTAATAAATCTCAGACGATCCACCCATCTCACCCAACGACTGTGTTGCAAATGGATACAACGTCGCTAAACGATACGTTTGTTGACGATTAACCGCTGGTAAATAATTTATTTGTAAACGTGTTCCTGTCACACTACGGTCGCTGCGGTAATCCATATTGGAAACGCGCTTTCCACTTAAACGAATTCCTAACCCTTTTTGCGTGTAAGTTAGATTTGTGAATAAAGCTTCACCTGTATTGTAGGTAAATAAATTGGCTTGAGATGGATCATTAATTTTGTAAGCATATTCAGCATCAAAGGCAAGCTTTCCATAGCGCAGATTGATTCTTCCTCCATAGGCACCCACATTTTCAGGAAGGATTAATGAAGGTTTGTCGTCTTTTTGATACTTACTTACGAAACTACCGCCCACGCCTATACGAAGTTTTGAATTCGCAAATTGTTCTAGCGCATCGTTAATTTGAATTTCGCCATCAATACCTCTCACCACATTTTCAGGATAGGTGAAGAAATCTCTTTGTCGACCAATCACTCCTTTAAAAGTAATTCCATTTCTGGGGCGCAAAACTACTTTCAATCCATCTAAGGAATTATCTAATCCCAGATTGGGTTCCCAATAGGAGCGAAAAACTAATCCGCTTCCAAACTGCTCGTAAAAATTACCTGCAGTTACAGTAATAAAATCATTGGAATAACTTACATAACGATTCGTAATACCATTTCCTTTATAGCTAGGATCAAAACCCAAGAGTGTATTCAAGTAACTCTCGTAACGAATTCCTGCAGAAAGATTCCCGTTATTGTAATTTAAAACCATAAAGCCGTTGTTGAGATATTTCTCGCGAACTTCAGGAGCATCAATAGCAGAGTCTGCTTGATAATACTGTCCGTTGGCTTCAAAGTATCCCGAAAAATTACTTGGAGCTAGCCCCTGTTGAGATTGTGCATGATAACTGATGAAGAGTAAGATTGCAGTTCCGATTACTTTGCGGATGGGCAGTATTGACATTGATTTCATATTGGAGGAGCTAAAATAGGGCAAATATCTTTATCCCAAATTATGCAATAGCATAATTTGCCCTTTGGGCTGACGAATACGAAGTTTTTGTCAGGGATAATCCTGTTGTGTAATCGCTTTTTGCGATTTCTACATCAATAATGCAATAGATTTTTTCTATTGCATTATATGGGTTATTGACAATTTATATATGGGTTTAATGGAATGTTTGGGTAGAGTCAACCACTAGGTTTAGTCATAAAAAAAGGGAGCTTTAGGCCCCCTTATACAATATAAATACTTTATTATTTTGCAGTTAACTTTTTAATTTCTTCGTACATCTTTTCGTCGTCTCCAGGAGAATAGGTATTTCTTTGCATCACAATTTTTCCTGATCCATCAATTAAAAAGGTGTGCGGTACATTATTTACGTTCATCGCTCTTCTAAAATCAGAATTAGGATCTAATAAAACATCAAATTCCCAACCTTTACCAGCGACAAATGGTGCTACCGAACTCATCGTTCTGGAATCATCAATTGAAATAGCATAAATTTTTACTCCCGTTTCTTTCTGCCAATCGACGTACGACTCATTCATATCTTTTAACGAAGCAATACAAGGCTTGCACCAAGTAGCCCAAAAATCAATGATGATGGGTTTGCCTTCATTTTTAATATCTGCCGTGTTGAAAGGTTTGCCATCAATGTCTTTAATGGTGACAGAAGCAATATCTGTTTTGTTGTCTTGTGCAATA
The DNA here is from genome assembly GCA_031411335.1 of Bacteroidota bacterium. GTDB lineage: Bacteria > Bacteroidota > Bacteroidia > AKYH767-A > OLB10 > JAJTFW01. The sequence goes on along the minus strand of JANOAX010000059.1, from coordinate 61,751 downwards.
CTGAAATTGAAAATAAAAAGGGAAGCGACAACGAGCCATAAATTTTTCATACTGTATGTTTAGATTTTTAGAATATCAAAAGTACAAAATTATTGGAGGGAAAGAAAACATAATTTTTGGGCTTCATGGAAGCGTCACTAAGGAAAATAGGTATCTCTAAAAATCTCGCAGACGAGGCAACACCGGAGATTACCAAGAGTAAATGAGGATTTGAAAATTTTGTAAAACGAAGTGCCGAGGTTTTTAGTGATACCCAAATAAAAAAGGGAACCGGTAGTACCGATTCCCTAGCATTGATTGATTAGATATTTTTATTTGGTTAAAACTACTTTCTTAATGATGCGTTGTGAATCCGCATCAATTTGAATGAAGTAAGTTCCATCTTGTAACGTGTTCATTACAACCTTATGTTGATTGCTCTTTGCAGTTGTGTAAGTCTCAATGGTTTTTCCAGTAACATCGTTAATAGAAATGCGAACCATATTATCTTTTACTGCACTTAAGTTTAAGAATACATCACCAGTACTTGGGATTGGGAATAGACTGATTTGTTGATCAAGAGAATTCTCATTCACCCCAACGGCAACTGATAAATTTACATCATCAATATAAAGGTTGTTTCCGAATCCTGAAGTTGCTTTGAACTTTACTAAAACTTCTGGTTGACCAACATAAGCATTGAGACTGAAAGTTTCAGTGCGCCATTGTGTAGTACTACCAGAGATTGGAGTGAATGCTGTTGTCAAGTATCCAGCAGTTAAAAGTGTTGGATCCGATTGGGTCCACTCCGTTGTCCAAGTTGCTCCACAATCTGCTGATACCATCACTTCAAGTAAGTCAGTATATCCTGTATAACCAGCTTTCGCTAATGAGAAAGAGAAAGTTGGAGAAATAGCAGTACTTAAATCAAACTTTGGAGTCATTAAATCATCTACGTCAGCATTAGGACTATTGTAATAATCCATCTTGCTAGAACCGTTATTGGCAGTGGTACCCACTGCATTTCTTGTCCAAGTTGCTGCAGCGTTTCCACCGTTAATTCTTAACCAGTTTGTTGGCGGGAATGTCGCAGCAACAAAACCTTCTGTAACAGGAGCAGCAACACCAGCAGTGTTGTTGTAAATAATAGTAGCAGAGTAAGTGTTATTGTTTGCTACAAAATCTGTTGATCCGTTAACACTAGTTAAGTTGCAAGTGAATGTATTTGTTCCGCCATTTAAAGTAACTGAAGGAAGAGAAATTGTAGTTGATGCGCCACTAGCTAAAGAACCATTCCAAGTATATGTTAACGTGTTTCCAGCTATAGTATAAGACAGATCAGCAGTAGTTAATGTAGAAGTTCCATAGTTTGTCAATTCAACCGTTGGAGAATAAGTACCCACACAAGTAAGTGAAGAGTTTCCACAGGCAATGATGGATCCATCTAAAGGAATGGCCAAAGGCTGACTGATTCCTGTTTGTAGTACATCTTTGTTCGTGTTGTTTTGGATGAAAGCAATGATAGCTAACTCCTTTTTATCATAAACATAGGTAGGTACAGATGTTGTGAATTGGAAATTTTGTGTTTGTCCAACAGTCCAAGCAGTAGGGAGCGTAGTTCCAGTAGCAGAAGGAAGCATTTTGCGCATTATAGAATAGAATTCTGTTTCGCCGTTAGAACCTGGAGCTACACAGAAAGTAATTTCTTTTTCTACTAATACAGTATGTAGAACTAAAGCTCCAGATGCTGCTTGCGTGCAGGTAACTTCAACACTGATATTGATTGAGTCGTAAGTAGCATTGTAAGCATGAGTAACTACTACATCAAACGGTGAAGATACCGCATAACGATTGTTAATTGATGTTTGACTTAATGCATTAGGAGCTCCTGAAACTACTAAACCATCAAATTGAATATTTGGAACACCACCAACCGCATAATAAGTGACACGTGGACCTACCCATGTTTGAGTTTGTGTGTTCATTGGGTCAACACCTGGCCAGTTGGTTTGATATTTAATAGAAACGGTTTTAGATTCATTGCCAGAAAGCAATGTATTCAAAGCAGGATTTTGAGAAGCACAAGGCCCACAAGATGCTTGAGTGAATTCTTCTAATAATGTTAAACGTTGCGATTGTGCATTTACTGCAGCACCAACCAACATTGCTAGAGCAAGTGTGTAAAGTTTTTTCATTGTTCGGTTTTAATATGTTTTAGTTAATTTTGAGAATTAATTTTAATGAATGAATAAAAGTAAGGAATTAATCATTGAATCAATGCTTTTTACAAGGAGCACTAAGAATAATGACAATTCTTATAATAATAGTACAATATTATGAAAAAGATTGAATTCAAAAACCATTTCCTGGGCTTTCTATTGTTTTTTTTGCTGATGAGCTATCATTCTGCATTTTCACAAGTTCCTTTTTTTGAAAAATCGTTTGGACAAACTGGAGTAGATATCGCTTTTGCCGTTAAACAAAATCCCGACAGTAGTGTCTATCTATTTGGTTATTCAACTAATACAAGTACACAAGCTGAGGATTTCGCCCTTTCTAAGTTAAGCCCTCATGGTGACCTCCTTTGGACGAAATATTACGGTACTCCTGATGTAGATTTTGGTCTTTATATGAATTTGGCTGATTCTTTTGATCTGATTTTGGTTGGATTAACCGCCACAACTGGTCCTTTAGAACAGGAAATTTTAGTGATTAAGGTGGATAGTGCTGGGCAAGAATTGTGGAGAAAAAATTATGGCGGTCCCGGAAATCAAAGTTGTAGATATGTGGAGAAAACAAGCGATGGTATGTACATGCTGTGCGGTTCAACTACGGATGCTTCAGGAACAAATGATGTGTATGTTTTGAAATTGGATGCTAATGGTGATCAGGTTTGGGACACGGCTTATGCCGCCTTGGATAACGATTATGGAATGAAAATTATTGAATCGGGAAACCTAAATTATGTATTATCATCCGATACAAGAAGTGTCGGAAATGGAGGTTATGATGTCCAACTTTTCGGATTGAATAATTCTGGAGGATTGAATTTTGCAAACGTTCACGGTGACTTATTTCAGAATGGTTGCCAAGGGTTGATGCAAGCTAGTTCAGGAGTGTATGTTGTTTATGGTGAAACGGAAATTGCAACATTTTCACCATTCGATTTCTTCTATTATATGTTTGATGAGATGGGTGATTTTTTGAGAGAAAATGTATTTGGTGGAGTAGGTACAGATGCCCTTTTTGATGTGGTTGAAACACCCAATGGCGATTTGATAGGTTGCGGTTATTCGAATAGTTTTTCGAATGGAACTCAACCGCTGAATTTAGCCGTGGTGCGCACCGATTCATTAGGAAATTTACAGTTTGTGAAAGAGTATGGCGGCAATGGAATCGATATTGGTTATAACATAACTCCCGCCTTGGGTGGAGGATATTATGTGGCAGGTCGTCGAACAAATGCAGACGAAGATTTTTACTTACTGCATATCGATGATGCTGGACTTACTTCACTGCCTGAAAGTGATGGTTTTCCTGAAGAGGAGGTGGTCGTGCTTCCAAACCCTACGCACGGAAAGTTTTCTGTGAAAACTAATTTTTTGGTGAAATCATGGAATTTGTTTGATGTTACTGGTCAATTGATCTTTCATGAAGATGGCGATAAAAATTATATCAAATCATTTGATATCAGTAAGTTGAGTGATGGAATTTACTTTTTATATGCACAAGGTGAGACAAGCCAGAAAACATCTAAAGTGTATAAAATGAACTGATTTGCAATCGAATTGTCAGATTTCAAGATGGGTATTGCTAGGTATTGAGAAGATTTTATTATCTTTAACCCTCCAAAGCAAACAATATAAAATGCGTATGAAAAAATTTACTCTTGTCTTATTATCAGCAGTCGTGTTGGGAAGTTTAAGTAGTGCCGTTGCACAAACTTTTACTTTAAGCAACATTACCCCAGTATCAGTGAGTTCTGATCCTTGGACACCTGTTGAATCTCATGTGGCTATCTCCAATACTTCAAACTCTCTCAAAAGAGTACGTATTGAAAGAATTATTAATTACATCCAGTCTGGGCAATTTGAGTTTTTCTGCTACGGTGCAACTACAGGATTATGTTACCCTCCAGGAACAGCAATGTCTAATGGCCTTGATACCATCTTGGCTAATTCAGTTGATAATTCATTTAAAGCATCTTTAAATCCTACGGGAGTTTTTGGATCAGCTTCGATTCACTATCGTATTTTTGATACAGATAATATTTCTGATTCTATCGGTGTAGATTTAGCTTGGGATATTACTACTTCACTAGGTGAAAATGATGAGGCATTTGGTTTGTCAAAGCCATTGCAAAATCCTGCTGATGCATTTACCGTATTTAATTACAACTTGAAATCAACAGACAATTCGGATCGCTTAATTGTATTTAATATGTTGGGTACTAAAATGAAAACGATGGATATCCCAGGAAAATCTGGAGCCTTGGTTTTAACTACTTCCGATTTGAAGTCGGGCATGTATATGGTTTCCTATATTTCGAACGGAAAAGTAAAAGATACAAGTCGTTTAGTGGTGAATCACCGTTAATCACTTGAAATAAATGATGAGAAGAGGGACGTTTGTCCCTTTTCTATTTTATAGGAATTTTTATTTATTGATTTTAGATAGTGTACAAGGATTGAATTTATGTGAGCCGTAAGTAATTCGACTCAACATAATTTCAGAGAGTTTAATTCGTTAAAATAAAGCAATGAATCAAGAAGCATTAGATTATCATTCGTCAGGTCGACCAGGGAAGATTGAAGTAATTCCAAGTAAACCATACAGCACTCAACGCGATTTAGCATTAGCCTATTCACCCGGCGTTGCGGAGCCTTGTTTGGAAATTGAAAAGAATCCAGAAGACGTTTATAAATACACTGCAAAAGGAAATTTAGTAGCGGTAATTTCGAATGGAACCGCAGTATTGGGTCTCGGAAATATTGGACCCGAAGCGTCGAAGCCCGTAATGGAAGGGAAGGGTTTACTTTTCAAAATTTTTGCGGATATCGATGTGTTCGACATTGAAATTGATCAAACGAATGTGGATGATTTTGTAAAAACAGTGAAAGCGATTTCACCCACTTTTGGCGGAATCAATTTAGAAGATATTAAAGCGCCTGAGTGTTTTGAAATTGAACGCCGACTAAAAGAGGAATTGAAAATTCCAGTGATGCACGATGATCAGCATGGAACGGCTATCATTTCGGGAGCTGCATTAATTAACGCACTTGAAATTTCAGGAAAGAAAATTGAAGAAGTCCAAATCGTAGTGAACGGTGCCGGAGCTTCTGCTATTTCGTGTACATCGTTATTTGTTTCTTTAGGTGCTAAACTTGAAAATATTATTATGCTCGATAGCACGGGAGTGATTCGTCATGACCGTGATAATTTGGATGTACACAAAATTCGTTTTGCTACTCATCGCGATATTAACACATTGGAGGAAGCATTTGTAAATGCGGATGTGTTCATCGGTTTGTCAAAGGGAAATATCATCAACGGAAATCACTTGAGAAGCATGGCTGCTGATCCCATCGTTTTTGCGATGGCGAATCCGGATCCGGAAATCATGTACGACGATGCCATTGCTGCTCGTCCCGATATTATCATGGCCACAGGGCGCAGTGATTATCCCAACCAGGTGAATAATGTAATCGGCTTCCCTTTCATCTTCAGAGGGGCTTTAGATGTGCGAGCTACACAAATTAACGAAGCGATGAAGTTGGCGGCTGTGCATGCTATTGCACAATTAGCAAAGGAGCCTGTTCCCGAATTGGTGAACTTAGCGTACAACAAAAAGAATATTACTTTCGGAAAAGATTATATTATTCCAAAGCCTTTAGATCCTCGTTTAATTCATACTGTGGCGCCTGCGGTAGCTCGAGCAGCTATCGAATCGGGTGTAGCACAAAAGCCCATCACCGATTGGGATAAGTATGAGAATGATTTGAAGAAGCGATTAGGTCTCGACAATAAATTAATTCGTGTAATTACGAATAAAGCGAAACAGAATCCAAAGCGTGTAGTTTTTGCTGATGCTGATACGTACAAAATTTTAAAGACGGCTCAAATTGTAAAAGAGGAAGGAATCGCTCAGCCTATCTTACTTGGAAATAAAAAGAAAATTCAAGCGCTTATTGACGAACATCAATTGCGTTTAGACAATATTCAAGTCATTGATCCGCGCGAAGAGAGTCAGACCTTAGAAGAGTTTGGTAAATTGTTTTTCGAGAAGAGAATGCGTCGTGGTTTTACGATGTATGAAGCGAAGAAGATGATGCAAGAGCGCAATTACTATGGCGCCATGATGGTAGAAACCGGACAAGCCGATGCGCTTATTTCTGGTCTTACACGTAATTATGTGGATACCATTAAACCTGCACTTCGCATCATTGGAACCGAAGCGCATGTAGGTAAAGTAGCGGGGATGTATATTTTGATTACGAAAGATGGTCCCATTTTCTTTGCCGATACCACCATCAACATCGATCCTACCTCCGAAGACATTGTAGAAATCACTTTACTAACGGCGAGGGCTGTACGTCAATTTAATATTAAGCCACGCATTGCGTTGTTGTCGTATTCTAACTTCGGTTCATCCAATACCCCAAGTGCATTGAAGATGCGCAGAGCCGTAGAAATTTTACATGCAAAGTATCCTGATTTATTAGTGGATGGAGAAATCCAAGCGAACATTGCTTTTAATCCGCAGATGTTAAAAGACAATTACCCATTTAGCGATTTAGCAGAGCAGGGAGCCAATACACTTATCTTTCCAAGTTTAGATGCTGGTAACATTGCTTACAAATTGATGCAAACACGTGGAGGCGCCGAAGCCATCGGACCCATCATTCTCGGATTAAAAAAGCCAGTACATATTTTACAACTCGGTTCCTCTGTGCGTGAAATTGTAAACATGGTAACCATTGCGGTGGTGGATGCACAATCAAGAGAAGCGGAGCAAAAGTCCAGTATCAAGTCGGATGTTAAATCCGATAGTCGAACTGCGAAAACGTAAGACGTGAACTTAACCTTTTCATGAACGAAAATGTTAAAAGGAATTATTATTTTCTTCCTGTTTTTACTTGGTGTGCCTGCGATATCATGTTCAAATTTTAATGGTGATGAAATATCGCTCGATTCTGTTCCCGTTTCAAAAAAAATGGGGATTGGATTGAATATAAGTTATCATTACAACTATCCTAATGTTCATAGTATTCCTGCGATAGTTTTTACTTACAAAAACAGCGCATTTATAATGGGTCCGTGCTTAACACAAATTAAGAGTAATACATTAGTATATTCAGTTTCTCCTTTAGAGCAAGAAAGTAGAGGTGCAATGTTTGGATATATGTATACTTATAATCAAGTGAAAGGCCCAGTAGTACCCTTTTTTCAAACTTACTTTTACGGGTATGAAGTTTTTACTGTAGAGCATGCACTTGGATATACTGCAAATCATACTCGCTTGGTAATTGAAAATGCTGCTGGTTTTGGTGTGAAGATTAAAGCAGTAAAAAACTTCGAAATTCAATTGGGTGCAGGAATTGGTTCGGCGAATGGGTTTTTCTTAATTATCGACCAATTTGTACCTCTTTTAAATGTGGGATTGCAGTATCGGTTTAGATGAGATTATTGAAATAAAAATAAATTGATTAATTACTAAATAATAATTATGAAAAAGCTAAAATTAATCTTCGTGCTAAGCTTTTTTGGTTGGAGTAATTCTTCAGCACAAACTCCCATCGACACTTTAGCAATCCAAACTGAATTACACGCCATTTATGAGCGTGATCAAAAAACACGTACTGGCGCCGATTCTGCTTCATTTGTACACTACATCGACAGCTGCAATTTAGTTCAAGTAAAAATGTTACTGGACAAATACGGATGGATGGGCAGAAGCATGATTGGTGACAAGGCGAATAGCGCCTTGTTTTTAGTCATCCAACACGCTAATTTAGAAACGCAGTTAATGTATTTTCCTTTACTTCAAAAATCAGCAGAAATAGGCGAATCAAAATTTAGCAACGTAGCCTTAATGCAAGATCGTATCTTGATGCGACAAGAAAAAAAACAAATTTATGGGAGTCAGGTAGTCTTCAACAAAGTCACAGGCGCCCCTGAATTCTATCCTATCGAAGACGAAATAAATGTAAATATCCGCCGCGCAAAAATTGGAATGTCTACGCTTGAAGAATATGCTAAACTTTTCGGTATGGAATATTCAGTGCCGAAGGAATGATTTTGGAATTTAAAGTCATTTAAAAGTGCTTTTAGGTTACAAAGCATTAATTGGCTAATTGAAGACCATTTGTTGCTAATTAATTATATTTGAAGATGAATATATTGCAGAACTTTAACAGGGACTCTATTAGTTGGGGAGTGTTTCTGATAGGTTTTTGCGTTAATAAGTAAGTTAGCACCAATCAAATGAAACTATCATTGTTATATATAATTTTTCTTCTAATTATAATATCTTGTAATGAAAATAAATCAATTTTAATCCATTCAAATGCGTCTGATTATAATAATCTTATTCTCAATGTTGTTTTAAGTAATCCTGACTTACTCCCGCCCTATAAAGTACCTGAACACTCTTTAGATTCGTTTAGTAATCAAATACTAAAGGTTTCAAAAGAAGTTATAGATAACAAACTTGGAATAACTCTCAGGCTACACAAATGGTCCTATGATGGGCAAACACCTCCTAAAACAATTGTCTACATTTCAGATAAAAAAGGATTTCAATATGCGTTTCCGTTTTTAGATGAGTACTATTATTATTGTATTTATGTCAGCTCTTCAGAAGATGAGCAATTAATTGATGAATATCAGTGGAAATTTATGTTCGATTGGCAATTGAATTTTGCTATACAAAATCTTAAGTTAAATAAAGTTTCCAAAACTGGAGAATTAGATAAATTTATTTCACTTCTTATGGACTCATTACTTGGGTCCAGTGAAATCACCCTAAACACTATAAGCGATTTAAATGCTAAATTAAATTCTGCCAAATCTCGTTATCATGAGACGGATTCATGTCGAAACAAAACAATCATTAGCCTGCAAAAGATGATTAATAATCTTCAGAATAATAAGGATAATATTAGATATTTTTCTTGCATAGATGGATATGATTCCTATTGGAAATTTAAAAGCATATTGAAGGACTCCATTGTATTTGTAAAACCATCTTTTGAAAACAAAGAATGCTATTTTGATGTTTACTTCTAACTTGAGTAAAATATAGCGACTGCTAACAGCAGCTTGGTCGCAATGTAATTTTGCAATACTTTTTCGGCTACCAAACTTCCATTCTCTACTATTTCACCTGTGAAAGCACTAAATAATTGCAACATAAGTTAAGGTAAACTGTTGTTTCATTCATGGCAATTATTTAGTTTTACCTTCTGTGGCTCGCTCAATTGCAAAATTCAACTACGCCAAGCTAGAAACGTAATACTCATGCGAAAGCAATCGATTATAATTTGACTATCTAATAAATGACAGAGAATACAGAAAATGAACATTTAGAAGAGCCGACAAACGCTCCTTCAGAAAATACATCAAACGAAATTCTTACTAAGAAAAATCCAGAAGGGATAACCCCAAGTCAGGAAACAGAAAATATGGAAGTACATCATCATGCTCATCATAACGGAAAGAAAAATTGGAAGTCTTATTTCTGGGAATTTTTGATGCTATTTCTGGCTGTTTTTTGCGGGTTTTTAGCAGAGTACCAGTTGGAGCATAAAATTGAAAGAGACAGGGAAGTGGTTTACCTAAAGAACCTATTTGAAGATTTAGAAGATGACGTATATCATTATAATGAATATGACAGCATTTCTTTTCAATATTTTTCCGTCATAGATTCTCTGATGATGCTAATGAAAAGTGCCGACAGAGATAAGCATCTTAACAGAATTTACTATTTGGAAAGAGCGGCAACGATGAACGTGAAAAATTTCCTTAGCTATAATGCGCGCACCTACGAACAAATGAAACACTCCGGGCATTTGCGGTTACTAAGAAATCAACAAGTGGCTGATAGTATTTCAGCTTACTATTTTTCATTACAAGCACTTGACTTGCAAAACAACATTATCAAAGACAGGATAGCAGAATATATGCAGGGAGCAGGAAAAGTGTTTGATGCACAAATATTATTTCAAATTTTCAAAACAAAACAAGCGCCCAATATTGATTCATTAAAATTGATTACAAACAACGCACAGGAAATTAATATGTTTCTGACAAATGCCCAATACTATTATGGGGCACGCAAGCTACAACAAGAGGCTTGTATCGAAAGAGGTAAACGCGCACAACGGATATTGGAACTGATGAGAAAAGAATATAACTTTAAATAACCAGTTTTCTAATATCGAAAATCAAATCTTCGAAGGCACAATAGCACGCACCTGCTGGCAGCAGGTAGGCACACAACTGGGTTTATGTATGTTGGGCTCGAAATAAAAAATTCAGCTAATTGTAACTCAGATTCGAATAAATGACAGATAATACAGAGAAAGAACATTTAGATGAGCCGACAAGCACTCATTCTGAAAATAACGTAAACGAAATTCTTACTAAGAAAAATCCAGAAGGGATAAACCCAAGTCAGGAAACAGAAAATATGGAAGTACATCATCATGCCCATCACAACGGAAAGAAAAATTGGAAGAGTTATTTTTGGGAATTTATCATGTTGTTTCTCGCTGTTACGCTTGGCTTCTTTTTTGAAAATCAACGAGAGCATTACATAGAAAATCTTAGGGCTAAGGAGTTTTCAAAATCTTTGATACAGGATTTGCAGAATGACATCACTGCCATTCAAGGGCAGACTAAAACCGCAACCAAGTATATAGCACTTGCTGATAGCTTGATAAATTTGAGCCCAACCAAGCTAGAAGGGCGTGCCGCAGCCCAATTTTCTTTTTATACAAGGTTTATGTATTGGACGGGTCCTATCATATGGAACAGGGCTACGTTTGAACAAATTAAAAATTCAGGCGGTCTTCGGTATTTTAAGAATCAACAGTTGCTGGAAAAGTTAATGAAATACGATGGGATTATCAATAAAATCGAAATGGAAGCCTTTAATCATCAAGTGCGCGGGAATTTGTTAGTGAATCATATCAATCAAATTATTGAACCAGCATATCATCAGAAATTGTCAAAATATTTTTTGTATTCCTATGACACAATTTCAAGAGATACCATTGAAAGTCTATTCCCTGCCAATCCGGAATCACTGGAAAGTAAAAGAGGGGAAATTAGAGAGCTGTTAAATATGGTTGTTGTTCAACAAAGAAATTTGCAGAAAAATATTGAGAGTGACTGGCCGCAGGCTGAAGAAATGGCAAAGGAACTGATGAACGATTTTAAAAAAGAATATCATATTCAATAGTTAGTTAAAATCACATACCTGCCTGCAGCACAAGCAGGATTGCAATTGGCGGGGCTTTCCCGATGAAAGCGGGTCAAACTTTCATCCGGCTCATCCCTATAGCTAGCAGCATCAATGATGGCAGAAAGCATCTGGCTCTTTTCTCGAAGCTTAAGGCAACCATCAAATTGTAGCTGCTATCCCTTATCGGAAGGGCGGAATTATTGTATTTCGTTTTATTTTAAATTTGTTCTAGATGATTCTCAAAGAAATTCGCAAAAAATGAAACATTGGATTCTTACTTTTTTAGGGATAATAACAGTGAGTTGTTCATTCGGTCAAAACACGCCGATGATTAAATTTTATACTGAAAAGGAAGTATTGAAAGAGTTTTACAAAAACAGTCAATTGAAAAGTAATATTGCTCTCAATTACAAAGTTTCGGACTTTAAAAATGGAGATACATTAATTCTTAAAATTGAAGGACAAGAATCAATTACTGTTAAGCTCACTTTTAAATTGGAACTTGGCTATTGTGATTTCCAAACCGTTGAATTTTGCTGTGATAGTTGTGCCATTAAACAGGCTAACGAAATATTAAATTTAAAGTATTGTGGTTGGAAAAAATTATCCGAAGATAAATACTTATCGAAATACCATATTCAAACAGAGTTGGAAATTTCTAAGATCGATAATTTAATCAAGACGTTAACTTATCGATATGTAGATAAACCAAGGAAGGTATTTAAGAATGAATACAAATCGTTATAGCGTAATACTTGATGAAACAAAACACCCTAGAGCGTTTTGTACACCATCCTATATGGCAAATGGTTTGCACTTTACGTTATTTCAAACTCCGAAGATTGTGGTTCGTATTAGAATTTGTATCTTCGAATTAAGTTTTACAATGTACAATTCGATAGTTTTATATTGAGATTTAAAAATTACTAAACGCTGCAATCATGAAAAAAATTCAATTCAAAGTAAGCGTAAATGCACCCGCAAGCAAAGTCTACAATGCGATGCTAGGTGTGGAAAGTAAATCGACTTATGAGCAATGGACAGCATTGTTCAATCCAACATCTACCTTTGAAGGAAGTTGGGACAAGGGAAGTAAAATTCTATTTGTTGGAGTGGATGACAAGGGAGAAAAGGGAGGTATGGTTTCCAAAATAGTTGAAAACATCCCCAACCAATTTGTTTCCATTCAACATTATGGTCTTGTAAAAGGGGATAAGGAAATTACGGAAGGGCCAGAAGTGGACAAATGGGCAAACGGATTGGAAAATTATACCTTCGAAGAAGCTAACGGCCCCGATAGCTATCGGGGTACTCTCGTTACTGTTGACTTAGACACTACAGAGGATTTTGTAGATTATATGAATAATGCCTACCCAAAAGCACTTGACAAGTTGAAGGAAATGTGTGAGAAATAAAATGTCGATGGAGATAAACTAATAGCAAGGAAAAACGTTGTTAATCTAATAATCGGGACATCGAAAACCGAAAAATTAAGTAAAATTAAAAAAAAATTAATCAACTAACCACTAGAAAAATGAGAAATATTTTAACTCTTCTCTTATCAATTTTATTTTGCAACAATCTAATTGCACAGCCTTTTCAAGTCGGACATACTACTATTACCTTTATTGATTCCAGTCGAAACAACCGCTCTATCCCTACGGAAGTTTATTATCCCGCAGATGTTGCAGGAGATAATGGGCCAGTGACCATTGCTACCACTGATAAATTTCCTGTAATTAGTTTCGGTCACGGGTTTGTGATGACATGGAATGCTTATCAGAATATTTTGGATGCCGTGGTACAAGAAGGATTTATTATTGCATTTCCGAAAACCGAAGGCGGTTTGGCACCCTCACATGCTGAATTTGGAAAGGACCTAGCTTTCGTGATTTCTGAATTAACAACTCTTGGACAAGACACTTCTTCATTATTTTATAATCGCGTTGACACGATGAATTGTGTCATGGGACATAGCATGGGAGGCGGTTCTGCTTTTCTTGCTGCGCAGTTTGATCCTTCAATAAAAACAATGGCGACGCTGGCGGCGGCCGAAACAAATCCATCGGCTATACAAGCTGGGGCAAGTCTTAGTATTCCATCCTTGATCATTGCCGGAGGTAATGATTGTGTTACACCTCCTTCGGCTAATCAAGTACCGATGTATGACTCTTTGCAAAGCACTTGCAAGACTTTTATGAGTATTAATGGAGGAAGTCATTGCCAGATGGCTGATAATAATTTCTTTTGCAATATTGGCGAAGCAACATGCACACCTCAACCCACCATTACACGTACGGAACAGCATCTAGTTATTAGCAGCTATTTACTTCCCTGGTTAAAATATGAATTGAAAGGGGATTGCTTTTCAGGTGCACTATTTGATTCGCTGATCACCACAGATACAAGTATTGTTTTTCAAAAAACATGTGTGCTTTGTAATACCGCTACTTCTATTGAAAACACTTCAACTTTAAATATGGAAGTATTTCCGAATCCTTTCCATGAAGAGCTATTTATTCAAACTGACCAAGGGGAAAAAAGTAACGTTGTTATTGATGTGTATGCAATGAATGGAGCCAAAATATTTTCTCAGAATTTTTCAACTATCAAAGCCAATGAAAAACTTAAATTAAATTTAAAGGAAAATTTGACTGCTGGAATCTATTTGCTGAAAGTGACCATGGACGGCCAACATAGTTTAAGAAAAATAGTAAAGCAATGAAATAAATTTCTGGTTGGAACATTTGAGTAAATAAGTGCAGTAGCTTGAACGTAATTTCATTGGGAAGAAATTTTAACTCGGTCATTGGCGTCAACTGACAAAGGCATTGACACACAAGCAAGAATTGTTTTGATTTCTCTAAACTTTTGTGGGTTAACGATGTTATCTCTTTTTAACAGGCAATAATGGATTAACTTTAGTCCATCGCCAATCTGCGAAACGTTCCCAGCATCCTAACTGACTCCACAAATTTCAACTATTCAATTAAATGCATTTAAAACTAATTCTCATTTTTATCTTGTTTAGTGTAGAAGTTGCTTTCACACAAACTACGGGGGTGATCATGGGTAACGTAAGAGATAAGAACACCGCAGAAACAATAATAGGTGCGGCGGTAGTTGTTGAACAAACTACAAATGGCGCAGCTACGGATATAGATGGCAACTATAAGTTTATTGTTCCGGTAGGTAATTGCAACTTAAAAATTTCTGCTCTGGGGTATCAAACCCAACTAAAATTCAATATTGTTGTTACGACAGGAAATGCGCAGGTTGTAAACTTTGAATTGGAGCCGAGTGCAACCAGTTTATCCGAAGTAACAGTAACTTATGATAAGGGAAGATCAGCGGTAGCCACGGATTTAATAACTCCATTATCCGTTCAGCAACTTACTACGGAAGAAATAAAGGCCAATCCCGGAGGAAATTTTGACGTTTCCAGAGTTATTCAAACACTTCCAGGTGTTGGAACCAGCAGTGGTGGTGCTGGAAGAAATGATATAATTATCCGAGGTGGTGCTCCAAATGAAAATGTATATTATTTAGATGGTGTTGAGATTCCGGTGTTAAATCATTTTCAAACACAAGGTAGTTCGGGTGGTGCGCAAGGCATACTTAATGTTTCTTTTATCGAAGACTTAAAACTATCATCCTCTGCCTTTGATGCAAGGTATGATAATGCATTGGCTTCAACGTTTATAATTAAACAACGCGATGGAAACAGAGAAAGGATTTCCGGAAATGTTCGGGTAAGTTTAACAGAAGCTGTAGCAACATTAGAAGGGCCCATAAATTCTAAAACAACTTTTTTAACTTCCGTAAGAAAGTCCTATTTGGATTTACTTTTTAAAGCGATTGATTTAGCCATCCGACCAAATTTTTATGATTTTCAATATAAGGTGACGCATAAATTCAATGCGAGAACATCATTTTCTGCAATTGGATTAGGTGCAATAGATCGATTCAAATTTGCACAAACTACTAATAGCACCCCTGAAAATATTTATATTTCCCGCTCATTGCCGTATATTAATCAATGGAATTACACAACAGGATTTATTTTTAATCGAAAAATTGAAAAAGGTTTTATTAATATTATTGCCAGCCGGAATATGTTTGAAAACAGATTGGATAAGTTTGAAGATGAAAACCAAATTGAATCAAAAAGAACGTTCGAACTAAAATCACAAGAAATTGAAAACAAACTAAAGTTCGATTACAATAAATTTGTAAATGGTTGGAAAATAACTTTTGGGGCAATGACTCAGTTTGTGAAATACAACACTGATTTATACAGTAAAGTAACGAACAGCATTACGGACAGCTTAGGAAATGAAACGACTCCGGCAAAATTTGTAAAATTCAAAAGTGATATTGATTTCTTTAAATACGGTTTGTTTGGACAGATTGCTAAAAATATTTTTGATGAAAAATTATTGGTCTCTTTAGGTTTTAGATCCGATATGAATAGTTTTATGAAGGATGGAAACAACCCTTTAAAAACGTTCTCACCTCGTTTTTCATTGTCTTATCATATCAATTCCAAATTTGACTTGACCGGCTCCATCGGAACTTATTATAAAATTCCAACTTACACTACACTTGGCTATAAAGATGACAACGGTGTTTTGGTCAATAAGGATATGAAATATATTCAGTCCACACACTATGTTTTGGGAACGCAGTTTATGCCGAATGAAGCCTTTAGAGTAACGGTTGAAGGCTTTTATAAACTATATGACAACTATCCCGTATCAACATCTACAGGAGTTTCATTAGCGAATCAAGGGGCAAGTTATGGTTCCATTGGAAGCGAAGAAATTAAAAGCACAGGAAAAGGTGATACGTATGGCTTTGAAATATTTGTTCAACAGAAATTAATCAAAACTATTTTTTATGTAGTTAGTTACACTTTTGTAAGAAGTAAATTTTCAGGTGACAACGGAATTCTCATTCCTTCATCGTGGGACAACCAGCATTTAATTTCTGCAACACTTGGTAAAAAGTTTAAAAAAGACTGGGAGATGGGTTTAAAATATAGGTTTGCAGGTGGGTCGCCATATACCCCGTATGACATGACCGTTTCTCAACAAACGTATTTACTGTTAGGGCAAGGAACGCTTGACAACACTAAACTAAATTCCAAAAGACTAATGGCTTTTAATCAACTTGATTTAAGAGTTGATAAAAAAATAAATTTCAAGAAAACAACACTGGATATTTATCTTGATGTACAAAATGTCCTTGGTTTTAAAACTCAGAGCAATCCAGATTATACTTTTAAAAGAACCGCCGACAATAAAGACTTTCAAACAACAGACAATAACCAAATTCAGCAGGACGGCTTTAATGCAATTCCTGTGATTTTATCAAACAAGGAAGCAAGTATTGTCCCGACGTTAGGTTTGATTTTTGAATTTTAAAAATGAATAATTTGAATTGGTGTTCAAATTACCTTTAACATCAAGTAAGCTTTTAGCGGTGAGTTATGTAATAATCTTGGAAACAATTATTAACTCATTCTTGTCATGCTGCTGGAAATATTATGGTAACTGAACATTTATTTTTTACCTATTGACTTTAGAAAGGCGTCTCTGAATTGCTGGCCAACCGGCACTTCAAATTTGCCAATTTTTACCGAAGTGCTTTTTACAGCTGTAATATGTTTTTTGGAAATCAGAAAGGAGCGATGCACTCGTAAAAAATCACCACTCTCTTTTATCAAATCTTGTTCCATTTTGGAGAAGGCAACCAATGGTTTAAGAATTTTTCCATTACTTAATATAATTTTCGTATAATTTTTCATAGCTTCACAATATTGGATATCACTCAACACAACTGGATAACTCATTCCCTCGGATTTAATATAGATCGTTTTATCTAGTGGCAAAATTTCATTAAAAGAATTCGCTGTTAATCTAATACTTTCAATTGCTTTAAATACAGAAATTGCAAAACGCTCAAACGGAAATGGTTTTACCAAATAATCTACCGCACTCACCTCATAGCTGGCAACGGCAAACTCGGAATATGCCGTAGTAAAAATTATTTTTATATTCGTTTTAACAATTTTGGCCATCGCTAAACCTGTCAGATTAGGCATATTGATATCTAAAAAAACAATTTGAATCGAGCTATCTCTTGAAATAAACTCTAAAGCTTCGATTGCATTTTTACATTCACCGGCATTTTCTAGTAGGTCAATTTGTGCAACATAACCAACAATTATTTTCCTGGCTATAGGCTCATCGTCCACGATAAGAGATCTATATTTTTGAGAATTTTCCATTACTGTAATTGAATTGTTAGGTCAACATTGTAGAGCCGTTCATTATGATCAATTCTCAAAAGATGATTTTCATTCGGATAAATTACGCTCAATCTTTTTTTAACATTCTCTAATCCAATCCCCTTTTCAGTGACGAGATCATTTTTAGCATTTGCATTGAAATTATTTTTTACGACAAGATTTAAAATTCCATCTCCAGAAACTGCGATGTTAATCGCGATATAAACCGGTTCATTTATTATGTTTCGGGCGTGCTTAAATGCATTTTCAATAAAGACGATAAACATTAAAGGAGCGATTTGATACTTTTCTGGGTTATCTACATTGACATTAAATACAATATCTAAATTTGATTCTAAGCGGATTTTTTCTAATTCAATATAATTCTTCAAATAGTCTATCTCGTCTTTCAATGGCACTTTCTCTTGCTTTGTTTCATATAGGGAGTATCGTAATAAGTCTGAAAGACGAATCATTAGATCGGGTAATTTTCTTGAATTCTCTACTGCTAATCCATAAAAGTTATTCATAGTATTGAATAAAAAATGTGGAGAGATTTGTGCCTTCAAATTTTCTAATTCAAAATGCATTTGTAGTTTTTGTTGTTGATTTTGACGGTACTGGATGAAAAAAAGGTCTTTCAGATATTTAAAAACCACCACTAGAATATAAAACAAAAAGAATGGTGTAAGACTACTCAGAATAATCTGGTCTATTTTCAAATTCGCAACAGAGGGTATTGTTTGCATCATTCCCTTCATCAGATAGCTTCTTAAAACCACGAACGATAACCAAAGTAAAGTACCTGTGAATAAAAACAGGAAATATTTTTTCCTTTGAACCAATTGCCTGTATAAAAACAACGTTGCATAGACAAATACAACGAATATCAAATCCGCAACCAGCATAAAATTTAAACGGTCCCTAAACTCCGAAAAAGTTATATAATAATTTCTAAAAACATATAAAACATAAAAGATCCAAAAACAGCAATGCCATACCCAACGGTTTTCAATAAGGATTTTGCTAATATTAAATTTTTCTGCTTTCATAGTTACTTAATATACCAAAAATGATGATTATTTATGTATAAATCAAATTTCGGGACGAACAAACAATTTTGATGACGAAACTCAGTATTATAGAGTTCGTCCACTTTTTTTACAATCTAACTTCAAAAGAATTGTATCCGAACTGAGACAGTTTTTAAAACAATTATATAGCATAAATTCGAAGTTCATAACCAATTAAAATTAAAGATCATGAAAAAATTACTACTTATAGCAATATCAATAATTGCATGTTCGCAAGCGTATGCCATAACATTTAAAGAAAATTTATTATTTACCTCCACCATGGATGGAGCGCAAGCAATTCCGGCGGTTTCAACTTCCGCTAAAGGAATTGGAAGTTTTATGCTCAACAAAAACAGAGACGCAATTGCAGTTAATATCAGTTTCGCGATGTTAAGTGGTGCTCCAGTGAACGTGAGTATATATCAGGGAGCCGTTGGGACTAATGGCACATTGTTTCTTGATTTGACACCCTTTCTGACAGGTAATAGACTTGCTACTACAATCTCAGGAACAAATGTTACCGCCAACATGGCAAAATATTTTAATGATGATCTTTATGTTCTTGTCACAACTGCTGCCAATCCATTTGGAGAAATTCGTGGCCAAATAAAACTTGAAACGGATTTAAATTTTGTTTCCAATTTAAATAGTATGGAAACTATTCCTATGATAATGTCAAGTACAGCTTATGGTTTAGGATCATTTGGCTTGTCAATGGATAATAGTAATCTAAATTTCAAAATTATTTGTCAAGGTTTGACGGGACCCATTACCAGTGCAAAATTATATGCTGGGACGATTGGAATGGTTGGTGTACAGGTAGCTGATATATCTTCTTTCATTAATGGCAATGTAATTACAGGAACTATAAATCCAACGGCTTCTGTACTGAGTAATTTACTCGCCGGCGAGATTTATTTAAATATTACAACCACTCAGCATACAACCGGTGAGCTTAGATCTCAATTGGTAAATTACAAAGGGCTTACGTTTGATGGTATATTGGATGGGTCACAAATGGTTCCACCAGTTTCAACTCCGGCTCAGGGAGTATGTGTAATTCGTTTTAGTCCGGACTTAACAACCATGTATTATGATATTGTTATTGACGGTGTGGCATCATCAATTGATTATAGCCATTTACATATAGGAGATTTTGGCCAACCTTATAACAGTTCGTCGTTTCAAGTAGACTTTACGTCAAGTATAAATGGCAATAGAATCAGCGGGACTAAAACAAATATAAGTGCATTAAACAAAGACAGGCTTTTGAAAAGTAATTTAGCACTCCTGATACATACATCCAGCCATCCTCAAGGTGAAATAAGGTCACAAGTTGTAAGATATGCACGCGAA
The DNA here is from genome assembly GCA_031411335.1 of Bacteroidota bacterium. Taxonomy (GTDB): domain Bacteria; phylum Bacteroidota; class Bacteroidia; order AKYH767-A; family OLB10; genus JAJTFW01. Next base: position 41,581 of record JANOAX010000059.1, on the reverse strand, counting down.
GGTTTTACAGTGAATCTTGAAGGACAACAAGTAGTACCTGCGATTTCAAGCGCAGCATATGGCTCTGGGATCGTGTCAATAAGCCGGGATGAAGAGAATGCCCATTATAACTGGGTTGTAGGAAATTTGAGCGCTCCCCCTATTGATAGTTATTTCAAAAACAATATTAGTGGACAAAATGGATCTGTAATATATAATATGTCATCGGCAATGACTGTTGTGGGAAACAATGCTTCAGCAAATAGTTTTTGGACAAGCTCTGACATTATTCCTTTTCTAGCTCTCAATTCGGCTCAGTTTTCTTCCGATAGTGTATACTTAGATATTCACAATAGCGCTTTTCCAAACGGTGAAATCAGAGGCCAGGTTAATGATGGTTTTATTACTTATGCTGTAGGAATAAACGAAGAACTTTTGAATTTTGATGTGTTGATTACTCCTAATCCATCCACAGGAAAAATAACGATATCCATACCCGAACTTGAGCATTCGAAATGTAAAATTGAAATTTTTGATTTATTAGGACGCAACACTTTAAGTGAAGAATATTTAAATATTGGGGCGTCAGACTTGCAGATAGATTTGAGTGCTTTATCAAAGGGAAGTTATATTCTGAAGGTTTTAAATAAAAATCAATTTGTAACTAAAAAAATCATTTTGCAATAAATTTTAAAAAACAAAAGAATTCCCTAATAAGTTTTGCCCAAAAGGTTGGGTATTAATAGTAATTCTGATAATAAAATGAGCCCGACACATTGTCGGGCTCATTAATTTAATTTAATACTGAAACATGAACTATAGTGCTTTCTATTGACTTTTTAGGTTGATTATCTTTTGATAAGCATAAGTACGCCCGTAATAGAACAGCTAATGTTGGTAGCCAGATTTTCAGTTGACTATATTTTACAATCATAGATAATTTAATAGTATAAGGATTTGCCATCGAGAAGCCTCGCGATGCTAATTCCTACCGTAGTAACATAATCGTCCTTACCACTTGCTCATCTTTCAACCTTCCATCAGCATGACCTTTGTAATTTACTTTAGCGACATAAATTCCTTCGGGTGCAACGTTGTTTTTATAAAAGCCATCCCAAAAAGAATCGATATCATTTCCTGCAAAAACTTCTTGTCCCCAACGATTATAAATATGCAAATTGAATTCTTCTAAAATGCAATCGCTCACAATTTTATAATTTTCATTTTTGGTGTCGGTGTTCGGACTAAATGCATTTGGAATCCAAACATTGCACGGGCACTTCTCATAGGCGATGCCGATAGTATCTCCCGCCACGCCGCAAGTATTGGATGCCGATGCAAAATAAATTCCAGCTTGTTTCACTACAATGGAAGTTCCCATCTCCCCTGTCGACCAATAAAAGGGTTCTACACCTGTTGCGGTAATTGTTTTTTCTTGTCCAACGCAAACAATAGTAGTATCTGCAGAAATTTCTACCGTTGGTATTTCATCTACATGAATATAATCGTTTTTTACAATGGAATCGCTTCCGCATTCGTACACGGTTACCAAGGTCACATCATAATCGCCCGGTGCATCGTAACAAACAGAACTCGGATTTTTATCAGTAGATATTGCTGGATTCCCATTTTCAAAATACCAGATTCTGGAAATTCTATTGGCATCGGAGGTATCTTGAAATGCGATGCAATCATCTACACAAATTGAAAGTTCGTTACTTAAAAATCCGCTACTTGTTAAAGGAGCATCACTTATTTTAGTTAAACTGATATCATCCACATTTGCATAATCGCTTTCAGCAACCTGCATACAAGTAGGAGTTTCGGTGCTGTCGTTACAAAAGAAACCCACCATCACTGCATCGTAACAACTGTCGGCAACAAAATTTATAGTAAACGAGGTGTATGAACTCACTTGAATCAAGGTAGGATCTATTTGTATTTGCGGGCGAAATGATGCACAGCCACGCAACGGTGCTGATGGAGGATGGATGCTTTTGAAAAAATAAAATCCGACCGAAAAACAATTCATCGTAGGTACTGGCAAATTGGTGGTTGTGTAAAGCCAATGTGATTCTACCTGATAAGTAGCTCCGGGAATTAATGTTTGTGTTAAAGAACCTTTAAATGTTTCCCCATACCAACCCATTCCCGGATTCCAAACGCTGGGCGGAGAATTCACCAGCCCAATAACGCCATTCCCGTTTCTCGGATTTCCGTAAGTGCCCGTGGTAGAAGGGGAATAATATCCGCAATGGTAAAAATCAGCAGTGCCAATGGCAGAATCCCAATCCGTACAGCGATCAATTTGAGATGTATAATTTGGACATTGAGTATAGGATTCAAAGCCTGGATTTTTAAATAGATTTTGCGCCCTTCCCTCTGTCGAAAAGAAAGATAGGAGTGTGGTTATTAAAATAGAAATGTAAAACCAATTTCTCATTGATAGTATAATAATTTAATTTTTTCCACAACTCCCTCTCCTATGGAGAGGGCCGGGGAGAGGCTTGAACAATAATTTTGACGCGATTTGTATTTTATTCTTGAACACAGATGCGTTCATCTATCGCAGTTCATTTTTTCATGATCCACAAAGATTACCTTTTATTGGAAATATTATGTCAAAATTTTGTCTAGATTTTTCCGTTATCCCATTATATACCAACTCCAAGTATATTTTAGTCCTATCTGCTTCCCGATAGCTATCGGGACTCTTTTTCACCAATACTTCTTAAAAAAATAGTTCCGTAGACTAAGGCTATGCAACAATTTTTTTAAATCGTCTTGGCAAAAAAATACGTCGCAGCTTTAAACTAAAATATACTTGGAATTGGTATTAAAACGGCTAAAAAAGATACATTTGCTCCATGTTTGATTATTTTAACGGTAAAATTGCTGGCCTCTCACCCACCGACGTCACTATCGATTGTGGAGGAGTGGGTTACCACCTTCAAATTTCACTTTACACATTCGGGCAATTGAAGGATAAGTCAAGTGTTCGCCTTTTTGCACATCATGTAGTTCGTGAAGATGCCCAAATTTTATTCGGATTTTTCGATCAAGAAGAGCGTTTTATGTTTCGTGAATTATTGAGCGTCAGTGGAGTAGGTGCTTCTACAAGTAGGATTGTACTGTCTTCCATGTCGGCATCCCATCTCCGCCAGGTTATTGCCACGGGAGATGTAACAAGCCTGCAAAAAGTGAAGGGAATTGGAGCCAAAACCGCCCAACGGATCGTGATTGACTTGCAAGATAAGATGAAAAAGGGCATGGTTTTAAACGAAATAAATACATCTCCCACATACAATACGGAAAGTAATGAAGCGTTAAGTGCTCTCCTAACCCTCGGTTTTGCACGTGCGAGCGCCGAAAAAGCAATTCTACAAGCCTCTAAATCATTGGGATCTAATTCCAAAGTAGAGGAGTTGATTAAAGTAGCACTAAGCCATCTGTGAAACTAATAGAATGGTTTAGCGTAGAACTTAATATAAACGTTCCCTGTAAGGATCGTTACCAAAAAGAATTATGCTATTTTTGGCGCGCCTCGTAGTTGACCTCCTAACCTTGAAATTACCCGTTTGAAGCAGATCCGTTCGTACTCACTTATCATTTTTTGCTTCACGTTGCTAATATCTTTGGTATGGGCATCTGGATCAGAAATCGTTTTTAGTCCATTCGATTCCATGCCCTTTGCTGCAGGTGACTCGGATACTGCCGCTGTGCATTTGCCTTATCCTTTTGATGATCGTTATGCCGATCCGTATAACAGCAATGCACCCAGTAGTCCACTTTATATGGGCAACCCAAGCAATATTCAAACAACGATTGAATATAATCCGGAAGAGCGTCAGTACGATATCAACGAAAATATTGGGAGTAATTTTTTTAGAAGTCCAAGCTACATGACCTTTGAAGAGTTTAAAGAGTCGGAGTTTGAAAAAAGCACAAAAAACTATTGGAAACAAAAAGCAAACGCAGAGAATGCGGCCGCACGTAAAAGTGGTTCTCCTCGTATTTACGTAGGTGGCGAAGCGTTCAACCGAATTTTTGGTGGTAACACCATCGACATTCGTCCGCAAGGATCGGCATCACTGGCTTTCGGATTAAATATTTCGCGTTACGATAATCCAACCTTACCAGAGCGCCAACGTCGAATTACCACTTTCGATTTCCGTGAGCAGATTCAAATGAATGTGATTGGTAATATCGGAGAGAAATTGAAGATTACCACCAACTATAATACGCAAGCCAGTTTCGATTTTGAGAATCAAATGAAATTGGAGTACACAGGTTATGAAGATGAGATTATTCAAAAGATAGAAGCAGGTAACGTAAGTTTACCGCTCAATTCTCAATTGATTCAAGGTAGCCAGAGTTTGTTCGGATTGAAAACACAGTTGAAGTTTGGTCGACTGATGGTAACCACATTGCTTTCACAACAGCGCGGACAAGCTTCCAACATTGAAGTGAAAGGCGGAGCAACTACCACGAAGTTTGATATTCCCTGCGATCAGTATGAGGTAAACAAACATTATTTCATTGGACAATATTTCAAAGATCAGTATGATGTTTCATTGGCCGATCTTCCTTTCATCAATTCATTAGCATCCATTACTCGTATCGAAGTATGGGTGACTAATCGGAATAATAGTACTGATAATACGCGTACCGTTTTGGCGGCGATGGATTTGGGAGAGCGAAATTATTTTGAGCCCACAGGATATATCACAAATGCATGGAATGTCACTGTCCCGTTTCCACAAGACTCAGCTAATAGTTTGTATGATCAATTCCTCCAGAATCCAGACCTGAGAGATGTTACTTTGGTGCAAAATTCCATTGCGGGTATAACGGCATTAAGTCCATCTCGTGACTATGAAGTAGTTCAAAACGCTCGTCGATTAGCTACTACAGAGTATACTTTCAATCCACGTTTAGGTTATATCTCATTAAACCAAGCGCTCAATGGGAATGAAGTTTTAGCAGTGGCTTACGAATACACCATCGGTGGTAAAGTATATCGTGTAGGAGATTTGACCAACACGGGAATTGAACCACCGAAAGTATTATTCATGAAACTTTTGAAAGGTCGTGTAAACAATACAAAGTTACCAACCTGGGATTTGATGATGAAGAACGTTTATGCGTTGGGCGGATTTCAGTTGGATAGAAAAGATTTTAAAATGGATGTATTGTATTATGTAGATACCATTGGTAATCGACTAAACTACATTCCAACATCTTCTGCACAAACTAACGTTTACGCCAAGCCGTTAAATCGACTTTTCAATTTAGATAAATTAAATAGTAACAATGATCCGCGTCCCGATGGAGAATTCGATTTTATTGAAGGCGTTACGATCAATAGTAATAACGGTCGAATTATTTTCCCGGTTCGCGAACCTTTTGGATCGTTTTTGGAAAGCAAGTTTAATGATTCAGCTGCAGCAGCACCGTATGTGTACGAAGCATTGTATGATTCAACGCGGATTTTCGCGATTCAACAAGCTTCCAAAAATAAGTTTAGTTTAAAAGGAAGTTACATCAGTAAATATGGATCTGACATTCCACTGAATGCTATCAACATTCCACAAGGATCGGTAAAGGTGACTGCCGGTGGTGCTCCGTTAACGGAGAACGTAGATTATACAGTGGATTATAATTTAGGTCGTGTAAAAATCATCAATCAAAGTATTTTAAATTCAGGAACGGCAATCAATATTTCTTTAGAGAGTAATTCACTTTTTAGTATTCAATCCAAAACGTTATTCGGTTCTCGATTTGATTATACCGTGAATAAGGATCTTGTTTTAGGAGGTACTATTTTACGATTGAATGAACGTCCCATCACACAAAAAGTAAATATTGGTGATGAGCCCATTGCAAATACTATTTGGGGTGTGGATGGAACTTGGCGAACTGAATCACGTTGGTTAACTCGAATGATTGATAAGCTTCCTGGAATATCAACCAAAGAAGTTTCTACGATTACGGTAGCTGGAGAATTTGCAAACTTAGTTCCAGGAAATAATAAAGCCATCGGAAAAAATGGTACTGCTTATATCGACGATTTTGAAGGAAGTCAAAGTACCATTGATTTGCGAAATGTGGGTTCTTGGATTCTTGCTTCGGCACCAACGAGATTATTACCAGAAGCAGATAGCGTTAGTTTAGAGTACGGAAAGAATCGCGCAAAATTTTCATGGTATATCATCGATCCATTATTTTATCGTAATCTTTCAGGAGTAACACCTCCAAATATCGATGACAATGCCATTTCCAATCACTTAGTACGTCAAGTTCCAGAGAAAGAAATTTTTCCAAATCGTGAAGCACAGCAAGGGCAAACTGTTGTACTTCCTGTCTTCAACATCAGTTATTTTCCAGAAGAGCGCGGACCTTATAATTATGATGTAGTACCAAGTGCACTGAGCGCAGGTGTTAACTCTGCAGGTAAATTAAATAATCCAGGTTCACGTTGGGGCGGTATCATGCGTAGAATTGAAACTACTGATTTTGATGTAGCCAATATTGAATTCATTCAGTTTTGGATGATGGATCCTTTTAATAGCAATACACAAAATGTTAATCAAGGTGGAGGAGATTTATATTTCAACTTGGGAAATATTTCAGAGGATGTATTGAAAGATGGAAAACTGGAATATGAAAATGGATTGCCTATTGATGGCGATACCAGTGTTGCAAGTAATACCATTTGGGGATTTACACCGAAAACACAACCGCCCATTATTTACGCTTTTGATAATAGTCCCGATGCGCGTCAATTTCAAGACGTAGGGTTTGATGGTCTCAGAAATAATTTAGAAACTTCTTTCTTTCAAACGTACTTGAACGACTTACAAGCCAATGTAAATGCTCAAGCGTATGCAGAAGCAGCAATAGATCCATCTTCCGATAACTACCATTACTACCGCGGAACGGATTACGATAACCAAGGCTTAGGAATTTTAGATCGTTACAAAAGATTTAGTAATCCTGAGGGTAATTCGCCAACGGATGCGCAATCGCCGGAGAGTTATCCTACTGCGGCAACAACAATTCCTGATGTAGCTGACGTAAATAAAGATTTTAATCAAGAAAGTAGCGAGCAATATTATCAATACCGCGTGTCGTTGCGTCCAGGTGAAATGGAAGTAGGGCAAAATTTTATCGTTGATAAAATCACACGAACTGTAAACTTACCGAATGGAACATCCGATCAGGTAACTTGGTATCAGTTTAAAATTCCGATCCGTGAAATCAATGGAACGAATCCAAATATTACCCGCATTGGTGATATCGAAGGATTCAACACTATTTCTTTTATCCGTATGTTCATGACTACTTTTGATGAGCCGATGACATTGCGTTTTGCCCGATTAGAACTTTTGAGAGGAGAGTGGAGAAAATACAATTACGATTTACGTGCAATAGGTGATGTGATTGGAACGGATCCAAACAATGCCACCTTTGATATTTCTGTGGTGAACATTGAAGAGAATGGAAAACGTACTCCCATCAATTATGCGATTCCTCCAGGAATTTTACGTGAGATCAATATTGGTTCAACCGTTCTTCAAAGATTGAATGAGCAAAGTTTATCATTGAAAGTTTGTGATTTGGAAGATGGTGATGCAAGAGGAGCATTTAAGAATTTGGAATTGGATTTACGATTGTATGAAAAAATAAAAATGTTTATTCATGCAGAGAGTTCTGGTGATCCTGATGCTTTGAAAAGCGGCGACATGAATGTGTTTATCCGTATGGGTAATGACTTTAGCGAAAACTATTATGAATACGAAGTACCATTAAGTGTGACAGCATGGGGAACCACATCTCCCGATGCTATTTGGCCCACAGCAAATAACATTGAATTAGAACTCGAGAAGTTTGTGGACATGAAGTTGCGGCGAAATAAAGCGGTTGATAATTCAGGTGGCGCATTAAATATAACAAGTCTGTATTCCGAACGAGAATCAGGCACTAATCGAACATTTAGTGTTCGAGGAAATCCATCGCTCAGTTCTATTCGTTCTATTATGATTGGAATACGAAATCCAAAGTTGGATCCGCTCCTTCCCGGAAGTGACGACGGTCAGAAGAAATGCGGAGAGGTTTGGGTAAACGAACTTCGGCTTACCGACTTCAGTAAGAAAGGAGGATGGGCAGCTAACGGTCGCGTCAATGCTAAATTAGCAGATATAGGAAATGTTACTGTAGCTGGACAACATAAGTCGGCGAACTTTGGTCCATTGGATCAAAAAGTAAGCGAGCGTCCCGTGAATTCAGAAACTACTTTCAATGTCACCTCTTCGATTTATCTTGGAAAATTTCTTCCTCAAAAAGCAAACTTAGACATCCCAATGTATGTGAATTACGGTACCGTAGTTCGTAATCCAGTTTATGATCCTTTAGATCAAGACGTATTATTTACGAAGTCATTGGGTGAAGCGGATAGTAAAAGTGAGAAGAGAGAAATCAAAAAGCGTTCACAAGATTATACGCAAACGAAAGGGATCAACTTTACCAATGTAAAAAAGAATCGTAATGCGGGTGCAAAGGCACGTGTGTACGATGTGGAAAATTTCAATTTTACCTATGGGTATGATGAAGTATTTCACCGTGATATAAATATAGAGTACGATGTAGTCAAAACACATCGAGGTGCGGTTGGTTATAATTACAATACTACACCGAAGTACATCGCTCCTTTTGAAAAGGCCAACATCATGAAATCAAAGTATCTGAAGCCTATTAAAGATATTAATCTCAATTTGATTCCTACCAGCTTGAATTTCCGAGCTGATGTGACGAGGATGTATGGTGAAAAATTATTTAGAAATAATACGGGTTTCAACGACATCATTCGCGATACTTTCTTCAACAAAAATTTTGAGATGCGTCGATTGTATGATTTCAAATTAGATCTTACTAGAAGTATTAAAATTGATTTCAACGCAAATAACTTTTCGGTAGTCGATGAGCCCGAAGGAAGAATTGATTCGAAGGATGATCGGGATTCGATTCGTAGCAATATTTTTGGAAAAAATTTCTTGCTTGGAAGAAATAAAAACTATCAGCAAACAGGTAATGTAAGTTATCAAGTGCCGTTGAATAAGTTCCCATTTACAAATTGGATTTCGTTGAATGCTCGATACGGGTTTAACTACAGTTGGACAGCAGGGCAATACTTACGAAACACAGAGGGGCTCTTCACCACCGATCCGCGAACAGGTAATACCATTCAGAATTCAAATACAAAGCAGCTCAATGGTAACTTTACCATGACCACGCTTTATAATAAAGTTCCTTGGTTGAAGAAGATGAATTCTCCAAAGCCAAAGACTCCGCCGAAACCAAAAGTAAAGCCTCCTGATCCAGCTACGACACCTTCAGACAGTTTGAAACCTAAAATTCCAATTCCTGCTGAAAAGAAACCACGTACAACACCTGACGCTGTTCGATTTGTAGCTAGAATGATTATGGGACTCAAAACTGTTGGATTTACCTACAGTGAAACCAATGGAACATCATTGCCAGGTTATGTAAATTATTCGGATGTGTTCGGACAAGATCTTAATAATAACTCTCCCGGAATCGGATTCACGGTGGGATCACAAAGAGATATTCGTGAGCGTGCAGTACGTGGCGGGTGGATCACAGCGGATTCTACTCTAAACAATCCATTAACAAGAACGTATTCATCTAATTTTTCGGGTCGTGCTTCCATCGAACCCTTTGAAGGAATGAAAATCGAATTAACAGCAACACGACAATTCAGCAGAAACAATTCTGAATTCTTTAGATATAATGGAACTGGTTTTGAATCGCAAGGTGTCACCGAAACTGGAAATTTCAGTATCTCCGTTATTGGATGGGGAACCGCTTTTGTGAAAGACGATTCGAAAACTTATGAAAGTGCAACTTTTGATAAGTTCAATCAAAACAGGAAAATACTTTCTGAGCGATTAGCATCTCAAAACCCTAACTCAATAGGACTAGCTCCAGCAGATACATTCGGTGTTGTTTACAATGATGGATACAGCGGTACACAACAAGAAGTGTTGGCTTTGGCTTTCTTATCAGCCTATACAGGCAAGTCTCCTACCGGAATTGACCTCAACGTTTTTCCTCGTATACCTTTGCCGAACTGGAGAATCACTTACGATGGGTTAGGAAAATTACCCTTATTGAAAAAAATATTCACATCGGTAAACATTACGCATAGTTATCGCGCCACCTATAATGTAAACTCTTTCCAGCGAAATGCAAGTTATGTAGATTCTGAATTCCCTTCTGTAAAAGATATCTCTGGTAATTTTGTACCCAAGCGTGAGCTTGCTCAGGTTTCGATGAGCGAACAATTTGGTCCATTGATAGGAGTGGATGTTACGTGGAAAAATAATATGCAAACACGTGCTGAGTTCCGCCGCGACCGAAATGTATCATTGACTTATGCTGGCGTTCAAATCACCGAAGTAAAGGGAAATGAAATTGTTTTAGGATTTGGTTATCGCATGCCCAAGTTCCGTTTGCCTTTTGGACTTGGCGGAAAAAAGAAAGTTGCTGGAAATAGTTTGAACCTCACAGCCGATTTTTCAGCACGACGTAATATTACTGTGATTCGTCGATTGCTGGAAGGTGTTAATCAGCCTACCGCTGGATTAAATGTTTATTCTATAAAAGGAGCTGCAGATTATACAGTAAATGAGCGATTGAATGTCCGTTTATTTTATGAACAAACCATAAACACACCAGTCATTTCAACGTCATTTCCAACCTCAAATGTGTTGACGGGTATTGAAGTTCGCTTTTCTCTATCCCAGTAATCGAAAATAATATTATTTTTGTACAAAATAGTATTATGAATATTCCAGCAGAACTAAAATATACCAAAGACCACGAGTGGATTCGCGTGGAGGGTGATGTGGCCACCATCGGCATTACTGATTTCGCACAAAGCGAATTGGGTGATATCGTTTATATCGAAATTGAGTCGGTGGGAGAAACCGTTGATAAGGATGAAGTTTTCGGAACCGTAGAAGCGGTTAAAACAGTTTCTGATTTGTTTATGCCTGTTACTGGTGAGGTACTTGAACTGAATTCAAAACTAGAAGGCGCACCTGAATTAGTAAATAAAGACCCTTACAACGAAGGATGGATGGTTAAAGTAAAAATTTCAGATATTTCTCAACTCTCCCATTTGCTAAGTGCCGACACTTATAAGTCTTTGATTGGTGGTTGATACTACTAGTATTAGATTCTTTCATCACAACTGGCCCGGCATAAGCTGGGCTTTGTTGATTCTGATCCTGAGCACAATTACACCACCTGCCATTGAGATTCCTGATCTTTTCGATTTATTAGCTCCCGATAAGATAGCGCACTTTATTTTTTATGGGGTCTTCGTTATCCTTTTCACTAATGGATTTAGTAAAATGCCTTCTGGAAATAGATGGTCGAGAAATCAATTTAGTATTCCCTTAATTGGCGGGATAATTTATGGTGGGTTAATTGAATTATATCAAGGACATGTTCTTTCTAACCGAACCTGCGATTATGTTGATTTCATTGCCAATTGTATCGGATCGGTGTTAGGGTGGCAACTGATGCGATACCTATCAAAGCGAAAAATGAAGGTGTACTAGTATTTTTCTGCGTTTTATAAGGATTTTCATTCTTTTTTGTTGGTGAAACGTATTGTACAAGGGATATAAAGTATTGCAGATTCCAGATATATTCATAAATTTGAAAATAGACCGAGTCTCTAATTAATCTTCATATGCTTAAATTCTACATTGCTCAAATGAATAATGTAACAAGTACCAAGTGTTCCTCTTTTCAACTGATTTCGCTAACACTGATTTTTGTTTTTTCATTTCTTTCATCTACCCAAAATTTTTGTTCAGCTCAATGGTTCAATTGGCTAGATGCTACATCTACGCGCTTGGTGGTTTCCTCTGTAGCGAATAGCGATCCGGAAGAAAAGGACATGTGGTCAGCAGATTTTAATAATGACGGCAAACAAGATCTGATCGTGGTCCGAAAGCAGCCGTTTTCTAGTCCTACGCAACCCGGAAAATCAACGCTTTTATTAATGAATGTGAATGGAGTACTGACAGATCAAACGTTGTTACACGCTCCTCAATTCATCGATTCAATAAGTTTTGCACGCGATGTATTCGTAGGTGATTTTGACGGGGATAATTGGAAGGATGTGATTATCGCAAATACATTTTTGCAGCAACCACAATATTTCCGAAACGAAGGAAATGATTCATTAGGAAATTGGAAAGGATTTATAGAAGAAACAAGTTTGCGACTTCCGTTCCTTTCAGAAGATCCAGTTCGCTTTTGTGCCGTGTGGGCCGGTGATGTTACCGGCGATGGTGCATTGGATATTTATTTCGTGAATTATCGTGCGAATGGATCTGGCGGCATCGCTAAAGATTATCTTTTAATTAATAATGGATCCGGATATTTTACCAATGAAAGTACAGCACGTTTAGGTACTTTGCGAAACTCTGCATTTGGTACAGCATGTCAAATAGTAGATATCGATAATGACGGCGATAACGATATCATAAAAAATTCTACGCTTTATAACGTTGCTCCGTGGAATGCGCGTGGTGTGATTGTTCTTTTTAATAATGGAACCGGAACATTCACCAAATGGCAAAACCTGGTTCCTACAAGTTCTCCCTATATGTTCGACATAGCCGATTTTAATTTGGATGGTAAAAAAGATTTTTTTGTTGTGGATGATGGTAGCGATTATATTTTACGGGTAACTACGATTATTCCCGATTCGAGTTTAACTGTAGTAAAAACGAATTTAAATTTTAGTACAACCAATGGATTTGGCGGAAATGTTCATGTGGCCGATTTGGATTTGGATGGGGATATGGATGTTGGTATAGCCGACGTGGATGTGGATATTCCTCCTTGCGCAAGCGGTCGGCGTATGGCTATTTATCGCAATGATAACGGTGTGATGGTGAATGTGTACGGAACAACAACGTTACCATGGGCAAAAAATGTATATGACTTTACATGGATGGATATCAATAATGATGGATTGCAAGATTTTGTGACAGGCTTTTGTAATGGCTATGGCGTATTTATGAATGACAGTTGTGAGCTCGCTCCCATAAATGCCGATTACGATCTAGATGGATTAGCCGATGGCTGCGATCCTTGTCCTACCAACCCAGATCCTAATTGCGCACCCAATGTGACTTATCCTACTGCTGATTTGAACGATAATATTGCAAGGCAATGGAACGAATTATTGTTGGCATCTATCAGACGAGATTTTGCACGACCAACTGTTCACGCACGAAATTTATTTCATCATTCGTCTGCCATGTGGGATGCATGGGCAGCCTATGATAATAATTCTATTGAATTCTTGCTTGGAAAAACGGTGGGCACTTTCACTTGCGCATTCACGGGTATTCCCACTTCTTCCAATATTGCACAAGATCGTCGTAAAGCCATCTCCTATGCTTCTTATCGTTTACTGAAACATCGTTTTACTAATTCACCGCAAGCTGCATTGTTGATAACGGCTTATAACGTGGAGATGGATTCATTAGGTTACGATAAAAACTTTACCGATACAAATTATACGAACGGTGACGCACGCGCACTCGGAAATTATATCGCAGCAAAGTATATCGCTTTTGGCTTGCAGGATGGATCCAACGAGCAAGGAAGTTATGCGAATACGAGTTATACACCAGTAAATCCACCCATGATCGTTGATCTTCCAGGAAATCCAAACATGACAAATCTGAATCGTTGGCAACCGCTTACACTGGATCTTTTTATTGATCAAAGTGGAAATGCTATTCCTGGCGCCACTCCGCCAGCATTGAGTCCGGAGTGGGGTCAGGTGGTTCCGTTTGCTTTGTCACCAGCCGATTTAACCGTGAACCAACGAAACGGTTTTAATTATAAAGTGTATCATGATCCCGGCGCCCCACCCATTTTGCAAATGGATGGAAGTGGAACCTCTTCACAATTTCAATGGGGACATGCGATGGTTGCAGTATGGTCTTCTCATTTAGATCCTGCCGATACTACGATGTGGGATATTTCTCCAAAAACGCAAGGTAACAGAAATGTGTTACCTGCTAACGTTGCCGACTATCCGAATTTTTATAATTTTTTGAATGGAGGTACAACTAACGTAGGACATACTTTGAATCCGGTGACCGGATTGCCCTATGCTACTAATTTAGTGAAGCGCGGCGATTTTGCTCGTGTGCTTTCAGAATTCTGGGCTGATGGTCCAAATTCGGAAACACCACCCGGACACTGGTATAGTATTTTTAATTACGTATCCGACCATCCACTAGAAACAAAACAATATAAGGGCAACGGTACACCATTAGATGATTTGGAATGGAGCGTGAAAGGATATTTTGCATTAGGTGGTGCGATGCATGACGTCGCTATTTCTATTTGGGGAATTAAAGGCTGGTATGATACCTCTCGTCCTATTTCAGCTATTCGTGCTATGGCCGATTTGGGACAAAGTTCCAATCCGCTCGATTCAAATTTCCATCCTGCAGGATTGCCGCTTGTGCCCGGATACATTGAAGTGATACACCCCGGTGATCCATTAGCAAATGGTTCTACCAATGTAGGAAAAATTAAGTTGAAAGCTTGGAAAGGGCATGATGCCATCAATAATGTAGATACCGATGTAGCAGGTGTTGGTTGGACACTAGCCGAAAAATGGCATCCGTATCAACGCGCTTCGTTTGCTTCTCCACCCTTCCCAGGTTATCTTTCTGGTCACTCCACTTACTCAAGAGCCGCTGCAGAATTACTCACTGATTTTACCGGTACTAAATATTTTCCGGGTGGAATGGGAGTGTTTCATTGTGCACAAAACGCTTACTTGTTATTTGAAAATGGTCCAAGCACTGACATCGATCTCCAATGGGCCACGTATCAGGATGCAGCCGATGAAAGTTCTTTGTCTCGTATCTGGGGCGGAATTCATCCTCCCTTTGATGATATTCCCGGACGTAAAATTGCACAGGAAGTAGCAACAGATGTTTTTGTAAAAGCAGAAACCTATTTTATTAATACACCTAATGATGGAATTTTTGATGTTCCGGGATGCATGAATCCGTTGGCTTGTAATTATAGTTCGTTGGCAACTCAAAATAATGGATCTTGTATTTTGCCACCTATTTATTTTAAAGATTTTGATGGAGATGGTTTTGGAGATTTTACTATTGATTCTGCTGCTTGTATTTCACTTAGCGGATATGTTTCAAATAATAAGGATTGTAATGATTCCATAGCTACAGTTAATCCCAATGCTACCGAATTTTGTGTGAATACCATTGATGATAATTGTAATAATATTATAGATGAGGGTTGTGGAAGTGGTGCCTTTCATTTAAAGATGTTGATTGAAGGATTATATCAATCGGGTGGATTTATGATCAGCACATTATTTGATAATGGAATGCATCCTGATCCGAATTCAAGTGATTCGGTATTCGTTGAATTACGTACTGCTACAAGTCCCTATGCTTTGGTGCATAATCAACAAGTATTACTTTACAGAAATGGATTTGCTTCTATCCCATACTATCCTGCCGTGGGCTCTTATTATATTGTTGTAAAACATAGAAATGGAATAGAAATATGGAGTAAAAATCCAGTCTCTTTCAGCGGGCCATCTGTCTTCTATGATTTTTCGAAACCTTAATTTTGAAAAATCGTATACTGTCATATCGTTTATACATAGTGTGTAGTCCGATTATTTAAACAAAAATGGAAGCATGATTCAAGCAATTTATTTTAAGTAACAGTAATATCATTCTGAACGGTGCGGAGGTCGTCCACGCAACAGCGCGAACCGATTTTTGCTGTACCGATGAAGTAAAGAGATAGCACAAAAGAATGTTCAGTGGTTGCGAAAGAAAGTAGAAAGTAGAAACCGCAAAAATGGGTTGGTGTTGGGTGGCGTGCTTTCTTTGGTTACTTTCTTTTCACGTAAAAGAAAGTAACAAGTAAAATAGAACTAGAATCTTAATTTAAAACTAAAATTTATTTAACAGATATCCGAAGAACTAAATTGTCCTAATTTATGTAATATGTATTCAGTACAAGTCAGTGTTAGTGCTAAGCTTGTTAAAAATATAATTATGTTTATTTGGACTATTAAATACTTATAAATGGTATCAGTTAACAGTTGGAATGAATATGAACGTAATGCTTCAAAAAATAAAATGCTATTTGATTATTGGAATGATGATTATATTTTTCAATTATTCAACACAGGGTCAAATTAATTATTCCTTAAATTGTTCGGGTGGGTTTTCTTGCAATGGTAATAGTGGAGGAGCTGTGGCGGTTTCCATCATGGAAAATCAGCGTCTGTTGTCGATTTCAAGCACTACGAATTACAATTTTATTTATGCCCCCGCATTGTTTGGTGCAGATATTTACATCACCGCGCTTTCAGGAAATTTAAAATATGTATCGAATCCTGATTTAGGATGTTCCGCATATGCTCCAAGTACTTTCGCAGGAAAAATCGCAGTGATCGACAGAGGCGTTTGTTCTTTTGAATCGAAAGTGTTGAATGCGCAAAATGCAGGAGCTTTAGGTGTAATCATTGTGAACAATACACCAGGAGCTGCTTTTGTTTTAGGAGGAAATAATATCTTGGGCGTTACAATACCAGCCGTGATGATAAGTCAGAGCGATGGATTAATTATAAAAAATTTATTAGCGCAACCTGTCGTCGTGCATGGTTCAACACCGCAATATACTTATCAGTGGAGTTGCGGGGCAACTACTCCTCAAGTTACTGGATTGAAAGCAGGAAATTATGTGGTGACGGTGTTAGCGAATTTCATCGATACGTTAACGTGTGCAACACAAGTGATAGAAAGTAGTCGTTCAGTAAATATTGTCACGAATTCATCTTTGATCAACTGTCCGTTTGAACCTGTTGAATTATCTACAACTGCATTTAATAATGCCATTTCAATGAACGGAACGAATCAATGGATCAATCTAAATACAAACGTTACGAACTTAAATAATGCAAGCTTTACCTTGGAAGCATGGATTAAAACGACTTCAGGTTCAGAAGGAATTATTGTGAGTAATAATTCCAATACGAGTTGGGAAGCAGGTGAACGCGTATTTTTTATTAATGATATTGGTCAACCTGCATTTTCTGGATTTGATAATGGAAGCATATCTAGCTCTGTAGAAGTTGATGATGGGAATTGGCATCATATTGCGGTTGTGTGGGATTATTCAATTCCTCCTGGCATAGGTAAAATTTATGTGGATGGATTTGATCGTACCGTTTCGATGAATTACACAGCAAGTGCTAGTGCTAATATCGGTACATTTAAAATTGGTCGACCCAATTATTCGAGTTCCGAAGCACTTAATTTTTTTGATGGAGATATTGATGAAGTGCGTGTTTGGAATGTTCCTCGATCAGGATTCGATATTCGGTCAGGAATGGTAAATACAGTGAATACAAATGAAGCCGGCTTGTTAAGCTATTTTAAATTCAATGAAACAAACGGGAGCACGGTATTGAATGCGAGTAATAATTTAGCGAATGGATCTTTTGTAAATACACCGCAACGAGTAGAAGCATTTTCTTATTTATGGTCGCCTTCGGGAAACACTGCCTCTACTATAACAGTTAATAATGCAGGCACTTATTCTGTTTCTGTAGAAGATTATTTAGGTTGTTGGGCTACGAGTCCTCCTGTATCGATAAATATAGTAAATGTGATACCAAACGGTGCGGTGACTATTTGTAATGGAGATTCATTAAAGTTAGATGCTGGTGTAAAAACGAATCCAATTTTTGGTTTCTCTGAATTGTTCGATATCGACAACTGGAACATCATACACAGTGCAAATGATAATGGAAGTGTAAACAGCAACAATGTGCCAAGTTCTATTTCGATAACCTCAAGCAATACTAACGGGGGTGGCTCTCCGTCATCTTATATCGATTTTTGTCATGCCATGAATGGAGATGGAGCATTGGAGTTTAATTGGTCGTACACGAGTGTGGATGGACCTCAACATGATTTCCCTGAAATCAACATCAATGGAACGTCTTCTTCGCTACCTAATTTTACATATGGTTCTGGTGGACCCATCACACAAAATGGAATTGCTAGCATTCCTGTTTTAAAGGGTCAGAATTTTTGTTTTCGAATGAACACAACCAACAACCTAGGTAACGCAGCAACTATCACTATTTCTGATATTCGTTTTCCAGATGCTTATGCTTCCTATTTGTGGAGTACAGGATCAACTTCTCAAAGTATTTATGTAAAGAATGCGGGATCCTATTCAGTAAGTATAGTGAGCAGCAATGCATGCACGGTGAATAGTGCGCCAGTAGTTATTACAGTCAATAATAATCCAAAAGTAAATTGGTATGCGGATGCTGATGGAGATGGATTCGGAAATGATAGCGTTGATTCGTTATATTGTTTTCAACCCATAGGATATGTTTCTAATGCCAAAGATTGTAATGACACTTTGAATTATGTTCATCCCAATACCAATGAAAATTGTTTTAATAGCATCGATGACAATTGCAACAATATTTTTGATGAAGGATGCGGTATGGGTGGTTTTCAATTAAAAATATTAGTAGAGGGGTATTATCAAGGAGGAGGATTCATGACCCCAACGCTTTTTAATAATGGAATACATCCTGATCCCAATTCAAGTGATTCCATCAATGTAGAATTGCATGCAGGTACTAATCCATATACTTTAGTACAATCCAGTCAAGTAGTATTGTATCGAAATGGTTTAGCTATAATTCCTTTTTATC
This sequence comes from Bacteroidota bacterium, assembly GCA_031411335.1. Lineage (GTDB taxonomy): Bacteria > Bacteroidota > Bacteroidia > AKYH767-A > OLB10 > JAJTFW01. The sequence continues at coordinate 22,740 of JANOAX010000059.1, read as the reverse complement.
CTAGTAGTGGAACCTATTTTATTGTTGTTAAATCTCGAAATGGAATCGAAACATGGAGTAAAAATCCAATCGTGTTTGATGGAAAGAGCGTGTTTTACGATTTTTCGAATTGAGATTTTTTATCCCACCACAGTATTCCATCCAAACTTATCCGGAAGAGCTCCATTGCGCATCGCGGTTAACAATTGTTGCAACTTCATGCAAACACTATTGCTGTCGTAAGGAGGAAGATCAATCGTTTTTTCTTTGAGACCAATGGCACAGATGGGTGCTGTTACTGCAGCCGTACCCGCTCCAAAAGCTTCTTGTAGAATTCCATTTTCGTGAGCTGCTAGAATTTCTTTAGCACTGATTTTTCTTTCTTCTACTGTGATGCCCATCTCTCGAGCCATAATGATGACAGAGTCGCGTGTGACACCTTCTAAAATAGTTTCGGATAGTGGAGGGGTGATAAGTTTACCATCTATTAAAAAGAAAACATTCATGGTACCCGACTCTTCTATATTTAAATCTTCGCTAAGGTCGGTCCAAAGAACTTGATCAAATCCACTTTCTTTAGCAAGTTGAGTCGCAAAGAATGCGCCTCCATAATTTCCAGCACATTTTGCTGCACCTGTTCCGCCAATTGAAGCACGCCCATATCGATCTTCAATCTTTACACGTAATGGCTTTGGATAAAAAGGAGGAACAGGTCCCGTCATGATGATCATCAAATACTCTTCTGATATTTTTACACCAAATTTTTCTTCTGTTGCATAGATGAGCGGACGAATATAAAGTGAACTGCCGTCTTGTTCAGGTACCCAGCCTTTATCAACTTCAACTATTGCTTTAATACTTTCTTCAAATAATTCAAAAGAAAGTGGTGGCATGCACATCCTTGCCAGAGTACGTTGTAATCGGTCGAAATGTTTTTTAATTCGAAAGATTGAAATGTTTCCATCTGCCATTTTGAAAGCTTTCATTCCTTCAAAAACACTTTGTCCATAATGCAATGCCAATATGGTAGGCATCATGGGAATGGGACCAAAAGGCACAATGCTGGGTTCCTGCCATGCCCCGTTTTTATAGCGAGCAAGGAGCATATGATCCGACATGTGTTTTCCAAAATCTAGTTCATTGAAATTAACTTCAGATAAAGTACTGTTTGTATTTTGTGTAAATGAGATTTTTGTATTTACGTTCATTTTTTCATTTCATTTTACTTCTTAAATTTTATAAAGAAGAAGTAATGTATTCGTTCTTATTTTGTCACTACGCGATTTGTGTTATTTTCTTTCGAAAAAACCGATAAATATAATGCTCTCATTATTGTTTTATCACTTTTACTGCACGCTTTCCATCCACTTGAATGAAGTACATGCCTGTTGGAATTTCAGAAGTAAAGATATTGTTGATGCCAATTAATATTGGGAATGTTTGGATGGTTTTGCCACATAAGTCTACTAAACTCGCCATCCCTTTTTCTTTACTGAGAATTTGAATTTCATTAGAAAATGGATTAGGGAATGCATTGAGAATATTTTCCTCTCCAATTTCATTTAATGCAGTTACTAATACCGGTTTTAGTCGACATACAGCAACTTCTTCATCAACATTTGCTACGTAGATGGTAGTTCCAGTTAATATAATTCTTCCATCTGCCATCACTGCCATTCCATTACATACTTCATCTACATTTCCTGAAATAACAGGTTGTATCGCAAATCCTAAGCCTCCAAATGAAATGTCAATGCTACCTGCTGTATCTACTCTTGATAATACAAATTTGCTAATGCCAACTGAATCGTTTGCATATCCTGCAAGTACTATTTTATTGTCTGATTGAATATGAATGTCATTCACGTGATTTGCAAATCCACCTATATTGTAAACGTACTTTCCATTAAATCCATAGTTAGGATCGAATGTTCCATTGCTTCGATAACGTGCGGTAGCTATATTGCTATTGCTAGTTAAAAGTTTTCCAGCTATAACAATTCTTTCGTTCTGATCTAAAGTTAATGCGCCCATGTCGGATGCTAGTTGGAAAGTAATAGTGGCATAACCTACTGTATTAAATGTATTATCTAAAGTGCCGGTAGTATCTATCCGACCAATCATCATGTTGCTGCCTGAACTTCCTCCAAAAACAATTTTACCATCGGCTTGTACTTTAATCCCTCTACCAAAATCAGCTAAGTTGTTTGGATTAATCAAGAGTTTCCCATCTCCACTAAACGTAGTAACTAACTGTCCACTTTGATTTACTTTTATAATTGCAAAATCATTGTCGAGAGGAGAACCTGCGGTGCGTGTTGCCCCAATTGCATAAATATTTCCTTGGGCATCGATGTCTAAAGCATTTGCAACATCCGGCTGTGTATTGGTGCCAAGCATATCAACAAACAACCTTCCTGTTCCATTAAATGTTAGATCTAATACACCATTTGTGTCTAGCATGCAGAGTAAAATATCCTGACTGCCTGTGCCGAATCCTGTATTGGCAATTACAATTTTACCGTTGGGAGCAATTTTTACTTTTGGAGTTTGGCCTCCAATAGAATTTTGATTCCCCATGGAGATAAATGCAATACCATCTCCACTGAATGTGCTATCAAATGCACCGTCCACATTTAATCGTACGATGCATAATTCGAAAGATCCATTGTTTGTGTTTTTACTTAATCCGGCCATCACTACTTTTTCGTCAGCCTGTAAGTCGCAGCCGTACATGCGATCAATATTATTGAAGAAAATAAAACTCTTCAATCCGTTTCCATCAAAAGTGGAATCGGCAACATAATTATAAGTTTGTGCCTTTAATTGTAGGCTTCCAAAGAGAATGACAATAAGTGTCAGAGCGTGGTTTAATTGTTTTTTCATTTTGTTTAGGGATGTACTACAAAGTACGTGAATTTTTTCCGTTAGACACCTCAGTTATTTTAAATGAAGTAATCTGTTGATAGCGTAATGTTTATGTGAAATTGTTGTCTATTTTTGCCTGCTTTCGACTTGAATATTAGGATCTTTTTTATGTTGAAATGGAGGCGATTTTCTTTCGAATGAGCAAGAATAATAAACCCTCGACGTTACAGTCGAGGGTTTGAAATAATAAGATGTACTAAGTATTACTGAATTCCAATTTTTTCTACACGTGTTCCTTTCTCATTGATGACACGAATGAAATACATCTGCTTTGGTGAATTGGTAAGATCGATTTCACTTTGATGTTGATTGCCAATAGCATTTTCATCCTTATGATAAACAACTTTTCCTTGGATGTCATATACTTCAATTTTTATTTTTCCACTTACTCTTGAAACAGATATGTTGAATTTACCTGTGCTCGGGTTGGGCATCACGAGTAATCCAATTTCATTGTTATTTTCTTGAATACTTGAAATTTGAAAAATAGTTTTGGTGGCAACATCGTTAGATGCATTGGCATCTTCAGTGGAAGTAATTAATGCATGTAATGTATAATCATTTTGTACAGACATGTCCGCTGTTTGTGAGAATGTATGTTCCACACTATCTCCTGGATTTAATGTGATGAACAATGTATCCGTCACAATTCGAACACCATTTAGGAAATAACTAAAGCGTGGATTTGTCAAAGGAACTGATCCTGTATTTCTAACCATCGCTTTTACAATTTCTGCAGCACTCAACGTAGGCGAACCAATTGGCGCCGTAATTTTTGTTGCACTAGCATCCGAATAATCCGTAAAGCCCTGTGCCGAATCACTACTCTGTACTAAATAAGAATGAATGCGGTAGTAAGGTTCTGTATGACTTCCTCCATTGTATCCCGTATTTAATAAATTGGTATAAGGCTGAAGTGTATACGCAATAGTTGCATTCGATCCTGGTGTAATATTTCCGGTGATGTTGTTGATGATGGGAATTACTTCTTGCCCCGGACACCATCCTGCACGGCTTAATGTCCATGTGCCGCTTTGATTAGCGCAAGTATTAGTTCCACAATTTGATTTCCATAAGAAGTGAGGGAAAGTAGCAGCGCCATTAATATTTAATTGATGTGTCATCTGACTAAATTCTGCCGCATTATTGGTGTTTCCTTGACCATGACCAGAAATCGTCATGCGTGTAGCAACTGAATTACTTTTTGCATCAATGGGAACACTGAAGTTAGGAAGTGTATACGGAATGCCTGGATCACCATAGATATGATAATCTGAACTCCATAATGGTGTAATTTTATTAAATGGATTTGCAGTGGTAGAAGCAATGAATTCAAAACTCACATTCAATAACCAACCCGATGGACCCCATACTTGAATGAAGGTTTGAAGTTTTTGTTTTCCTACGAGTAAAGATTTAAAATCAGTTACGTCAACATTCCACGGCCCACATGCTTTTCCATACGGAGTAACAAAACGTCCCAGTTCATATTCTGCTCCATCTTTGAATAGAGATATTTTTCCAGCTTGATCCCAAGGGTCGCAACCCGTGGTTGGACAATTTACCGAGATGTGCATGATGATCTGACTCCATTTTTCAGGCCCTTCAGGGAAGATTACCTCTGCGAACTTAGTTTGTCCATTTCCTGCAAAATCATGCTGTACACCGTTGACTGCAACTAAAACATTTCCATTGGTAGGTTTAGTTAAGATGGAAACTGCATTGTCATTTCGTAGGTCCGCATCGTTAGTGAGCAAAGTAGTAATTGAATAATTCGCAGTTGTTATTGCTGATAAATCTTCCACTTTATTAAAACTCAGCGTGTAGGTTTCATTCGGTTGTAATGTTGCTGTAATCGTATCCGTAAACACGGGACCATTGTTGATTGCATAAGATACCGGAATAAGTGAAAGCGTATTGAATCCAGTATTTTTTATTTTCGCTTTTAATCGACTTGCCCCTGCAAAAGCAATTAAATTGTTGGGAGATTCAATTCCTATTACAGTTACATCATTTAACATTTTCTCAAAACCACTTACCCAAGCATTTGACAAAACAAAATTCGTAAGCGTTCCGTTATTTGTATTCGCTGTTGCATCGTTGATAGTTGAAATTCCTAAACCTTCATCCATTTTATAATAAGTGGCTAAACCGGTCTCCGAACCTGTAAAAGAAGTAGACATGTTGGTGATAATATCGTTTTGCGAACGAGCAATATTCCAAATGCGAACTTCATCAATAGCACCATTAAACGATCTTCCGCTCCAAGTAGGATTGTCTCCTATGATTAAATTAACAGGCGATGGTAAAATTGAAGTAGCAGGCGTACGAGCAATTAATTCTCCATTGATGTATAATAACACATTGCTTCCGTCAAAGACTCCGGCAATATGATACCATCTTCCCGTCAACATCACCGATGCAGACGATGCCGATTTCCAAGAGCCGTTATCCGAAATCATGAATTCAATACTTCCATTGTTTCCACAGCGTAAAACATAGCCACGGTTGGGAGCATCAACATCTTTTGCTAAAATGGAACCACCCGAAATATTGTTTTCCCAAGTGGTTGCATTTATCCAAGCTTCAACAGTAATTGCTGATGTGGGATTCAACGCAGTCGCATTGGAAATAATTATTTTATCATCAACTCCATCGAAATTAATTCCGAAATTAGTTCCTACAGCGAAGTTGCTTACTGTTTTAACTATAGTATCATTGGTTGGTGTCACATCACCCACTAATCCAGTATACGTTTTTACAGAGTAATTCTGATATGTGGAAAGGTTGGCAGTTTGTGTAAAACTATAGGTGTATGTACCAAATGGAGGTACCGAGGCGGAAACAGTTTCAGTTATTGATGGATTGTTTCCAATCTTATAGCTTACTGGAAATCCACTGATGGGGTTAGTACTGTAATTGCTAATAGAGACACTTACTTGTTCTGCATTCGTTAAATTAAAATTTGAAACAGGAGAAACTAACGTTGACGCACCTACGTCAGGACTGCTTAAGGTGCATGTATAATCACCAGAAATCCAAACATTGGGAATCGAAGCGTTTATTATTAGTCCATTGTTTCCTCCAACTACTGAATTTATTGCAGCCGTAGTTCCAGTGGTGGCATCCAATTTCCAATACCCTACTAGCCCTGGCTCTGTACCTGTCAATGAAGAACAAATGGTACTTGTAATTTCACTTTGCGATCGTCCATAATTCCAAAAACGAACTTCATCAATTTGTCCATCAAAAGATCTTCCATTCCAACCCGGTGATTCACCAATGTCTAATAAGCCTTGTGAAGACACCATGCCTCCTGCATAAATAGTGAGTCCACGCAAAACACCATTGATGTAAATCATCACGGAGTCGCCGGAGTATACACCTGCAACATGATACCATGTACCTGTTTGCATAATGGGCGCAGACGTTGCCGTTACCCAAGTACCTGCAATGCTTAAATTAAATTCAGCAGTTCCGTTTTCTGCAGCTCGTAAATCGAAACCGTTATTTTGTCCAACGTTATTTCCAGTGCTAATCACCGATCCTTTGTAGATGGGTGTTTTCCATGTGTCGGCGTTGATCCACGCTTCAACAGTAACGGCGGTAGCACTTTGCAACGCTGCATAAGAAGTAACACGTACGTAGTCGTTCGCTCCATCGAGGTGGAGATGGTTTTGAGAATTTGCTTGCTGGCAATAGAGAAATAGCAAGAAGATAGCAATGGTTTTTATGTAGATTGTTTTCATGGTCTGTGAAGATGGTATTGTAAGTTGAAATTATTTTTGAATAATTAATTTTTTAGTGGTCGATTCTGTTCCTTTGGCAATGCGTACAAAATAGCTTCCGTTTTCAACGGATGGAATTGCAAAAATTTGTTGTTCATTGGTTCCATTCCATTGTGCAATAAGTTTCCCTGACAAATCAAAAAGTTGAACGTTAGCATCGGAAATACTTGTAAGAGTGAAATTTTGTTGAGCAGGATTCGGTTGTAGAGAAATTGATTTACTCCAAATTGGTTCAGGTGAGATGGATGCAATAGCCGTACTTCCTACACCGATGCAATAATATTTATTTTGCAAATTCACTCCCGTGAACTTTACAATTGTTCCATTAGCAAGAAGCGAAGATGCAGCTGCAGCTGGCGTGAACGCTTGTGTAGAAGAATCGCGAACTAACAAAGTATAATTTTGAAGAGGTAAATTTTTATCAAGTGAATCACTTCCTCCTGCTGCAGTAGAAAGATTAAAAAATAAATCAGCAGCAATGTTTCCGCCTTTGTTAAAATACCATTCTCTGCTTGTGCGTTTAAAATCAAAGGGTGCTGTTGCGGGCAACCAAGAGGTGGATACACCTACTGAATCATTATGCCCATAAACAGCATAATCAAATGCTTTGGGTTGAATATTAGCGATAATATTTAATCCGTGGGTAGCAGTAACGTAATTGTACAATGTTGCATCTTTTCCAAACCATACTCCGTTAACATCAGACTTATCATACATCAAATCATTTCCTACCGCTGCAAAGGAAGACGACCACGACCAATATGCTGCAGCTGGACTAATCGTTCCGTTATTTCCATTGCCAGTTTCATCAGGAAGAAGTCCGCCAGTATTTTGGTTAAAATCGTAATATGCTACTAAGTTTTGCTCACTGCCCAAGAGCTGTTTATGCATGGTTGATTTAATTTCTGATTGTGTACGAACTACGCTCCATAATCGAACTTCATCAATTTGTCCGAACGTTTGGAAATTGCTCAAATCCCAAGGAGCAACTCCTATGATAAAAGGATTACTACTTGTAGCAATCGCACTACTGGTAAGAGGAAGTCCACCAACTTGTTCTCCGTTTACATAACAAAGCATTTGTCCGCCTGATCCAAATGTTGTTGCATAATGAACCCATGCCGAATCAACAGGAGTACTTCCCGCCTGAATTGTATTTAATCCCGGATTCCAAATCTCCGAATAATTTTGTCCGAGTTGCACACCCATCAAATAACCATTGTCGAAAGAGGGAGTAACTTTACCCATTACTTTCTGATTCCAAGTGGAATTATACAATCGCACCCACACCTCCATCGTTAGTTCATTGCCTGTATTCAATATATTATTAGTGCCGCAATTCCAGTAAACTGGAGGTTGTGTTCCGGCATTCCAACTCGGATAATCAATTTCAAAGCTGTTTCCGGCAGGTGTTTGAGCTTTGCTATTGGTTAAAAATAATACAGATAAAATGAGAAGTAGGTTGTGTTTGTGTTTCATGAACTTTAGTAGAGGCTGGTTTTTGGAAGATGGGCTAAGCGCTTACTCCAATTTTTAGTGTTGGAGTCGAACCTCGAAAGTAGTGAAAATAAGCCAATTTGAAAAGTTTATTATTTAACTACCCACTTGATAATGCATTATTTAAATCATTGAAAAGTTTATTTCGAGCATTTTGTTAGTCATTTACTACTAGCAAGGTAAATTAATAATTAAATGGATTGACAAAAAAACATATTCATCATTTCTTTTTTACCCACTCATAGGCGGGGTCAATTCCATTTACAAAGTCTGAAAAACTGGTTTCAAATAATACATCTGGCTTCAGTGATTTGGATTCATCATCCGTTCTTTTAAAAAATTTTGTTGAATAAGTGACAGCGATTCCAGAACTCGGCAGTTTAAATTTTTGCACTTCGCCAAAATGATTTGGCTTTCCTGACGTTTCTTCACCAATAAATATTGCATTGGTCAATCTTTTAAAATCCATAGCGTTTAAAATTGCAGATGAAAAAGTGTTTCGGCCAATAATAACGTATAATTTTATGTCTGGATTTTTTTGAAGATGAGCAGCCAATTTTTCTATTAGCGCTGTTCCTTGAGGTGAACTCCCACCTGCGTTAAATCGAATATCAAACACTATCTTTTTGACATACTCATAAGATAAAGTTCGAAAAATCTTTTCTTCAAATGAAGCAATAGTTGGCATCTTTTCTGCATTTTCTGCTTTTCCATATTGTAATTCCAATTCTTTGCTCCAGCATTTATTATATTGAATATAATAAAGTGATTCCTTCTCTTGATAAGTCTCAATAAATAAGGATTTTTCATTTAAGTAACAAAGCGGAATTTGATCTGGAATGATTTGCTTTCTGTTTTCACGAGTCAATTCTCCTGGATGAATGATGTGATTTTCAATTTCATCTTTTTTGTTTCTTAATCCCAATACAATTTCATTCCCTTGTGCAAAACCAAAATGCTGTAGAAGTTGAATGCTAGTAAATAGTTTAGGAATATTGTTTTTTAACATTGCTTGGTTATCGATGGTAAACAATGTACTTAAACTATCTGCAATAGTAGCGAAAGGAATTCCATTCATGTTTACTATTTGTTTCCCTAAAATTGCGCTGTTCTCGGCTGTGGTGTGCAAAATGTAAAACCCATTTTTAAACCAATTAGCTTTAACAGGCAGTATTTTATCTTTCTCCAGAAGTTGATAAAAATTGAGATTTGTATGTGAATCACCAAAACTGGCAATGAATTGTTGCAACTTGATCGCAATTGCTAAGTCAGATAACGAATCTTTATTTTTTTTAATGTTTTCAAGTCCAGCATCAAATACTTTTTTTGATTTCTTAGTAAAAAAATCAAAATGTCTATTTGGTAATTCTTTGGCAAGGAAAGCTATGTCCTCTCCCCAATTAATTTTAGTATTAAGTTGAGAATAACTAAGCTGAAGTTGAAGCAAAAAAAAGATGAGTAGTAAAATGGGTTTCATTTTTATAAATATTTCAGTATCTTCTCTGGCTGAATCGAATGATGTGAATCGCGATAAACTACTTTTTTATCTTTGATGACAATGATTTGTGGGGATTGATGAGTAATGCCGAATTCATTGGATATAAAATTAGATATAGCGCGATATTGTAATAAATCCAAATAATTGAATTCGGATTTTTGGGCAAGCAAACTCGAGCCATCTGCTAACCTTTCTTTTGCATATGCACTAATGCCGCAACTCAGACTATCTTTGAAAATAATTTGTGTTTTGAGTACAGAAGCATCAATTATTTTTCGAACATCCTCTTCACTCGTAATCGTTTTCCAGTTTTTCATATCAAATATCAAATATCAATTATCCAGCCTCAAACTACCCTAATTCCAAATTTTTCATTCGACATTCCAAATTTCGCATTCTAAACTCTACATTCAGAATTACTAATTCTGAATTCTGAATTCTGAATTAATTCCCGTCCCACCAAACCTTCGTCCCTGCCACATCCGCTCCTTGATTGGATATTGCTGCATTATAGTTCGCCGAATTTAAGTTACTTTCTGTTGGAGGATAGGTAAGTCGGTTAGGAAATACATTTGTGTTGATGGGATTTCCTGAGTAATCAGTATAAGTTGGAAATCCAGTCCGGCGATATTCTGCATAGGCTTCGTACCCGTTTTGAAAAGTAAAGGAAATCCATTTTTGCGTAATGATGTTTTCTTGATTGACAGGCGGAAGTGAGGCAACGTAATTTGTTATTTGGCCTGCTGTAATGCCCGAACCAGTGTAAGATTGAATACTAGCCGTCACCCCATCTTCGTATAACTGTTGCGCATTACCGCTCCACCATCCGTTCAATGCAGCTTCGGCTTTAAGGAAGTTTACTTCTGCTAAACTCATCAAGACCCCAGGCGCATCTTGTTTTAAAAACCAAGTTCCTATTTTGGAAACATCGGATGCATCGGTATTGTAGTTCCCCCATATGGATGAGTTGGAAGGAACTAAATTTGGTACTCCTTCATAATCGGGAATTCCGATGATAATGGATTCTGTGGTAACTTGTGCAAATACTCCGATGCGCGGATCGTTCGTTGATTTTAATTTGTCAATTAAAAATTTGCTCGGATACGTTCTGCCACCACTTTGTCCACTTTGTATTAAATCATATAAAGGATTGCGAATTTCTCCATTGTAACGAAAGATGGCGTTCTCACTGTTTGTAGAAATGAACGAGACATTTTGTAAATCTGCAATTTCTTGTTGTGCTTTGGTGGGATCTACTACACTCATACGCATCGCTAAACGAAGACGAAGGGAATTGGCAAGTTTCGTCCATTTAGAAAGATTGCCCTGATAAATCGGATCTACATTCGTTGGAAATAAGGCTTGCGTTGGATCCATCGCTGCCGTAGCTTGTTTTAATTCATTGATAAGCGCAGGATAAATAGTTAGTTGTCGATCATAAGCCGGAGTGAAGTTTAATCCCGTTGCACCTTGTAGTGCTTGTGAATACGGAATGTCGCCAAATAAATCTGTTAGTTGTGAAAATAAATACACTTGCCAAATTCTAGCGATGCTATTTTTGTTGATGAGATAGGTGTTGCCAGCTGTGAGACGTTGTACTTCGCGCGCATTCATCAAAGCTTGAGCATAATGCTCTGTCCAAAAAGCATCTTTGCCATCGTTACTATCGTATTCCTTTCCAGCATCCACTCCTCCTAAATTGGCAAAGTACATATTCCAATTCATCATCAACCAATAATGAACATTGGCATTGGTGATGTAACTATTCATTCCCTTCACTAAAGAATAAGTAAAGAGATAATCAGGATTAGTAGTCGTTGGCGAGTTCGGATTTACATTTAATTCGTCCATGCTTTTCTTGCAAGCTGACGGAGCCATCAATAAAAAGAGAACAATGAATAGGAGGGAAGGAGTGAATTTATTTTTCATGTGGATGGGATCAAAGAGTAATTTTAATGTTAACACCAATGCTTCTGCGAGTAGGCCATGAATAAATCTCATAGCCCTGACCGTTACCATTCGAATAAGATGATTCAGGATCAATGTTAGGTGCGCCGCTGTAAATGAGCCAGAGATTGCGAGCTGTTAATGCGACACTGAGTCCTCGGAGATGCATGCGATCACTGATGCGTGATGGGAACTGATATCCTATTGTTACTTCACGTAATTTTACGAAGCTGGCGTCGTAAATAAATTCTTCGTGAATCTCATTGGTCCATTCAGAAAATTGTCCCCAATATAATTCTGGATTTACATAAATTGAATTCACAGCACCACTTTCAGTAACACCATCTGCAAGATATCCTCCAGTAGCAACCCAATTCTCAGGTGAAACTCCCGCTGCAATTCGATCTGCTTCGGAAGCATACCATGCATCGCGTCCTTCTAATGTGCTTTCTAAATTTCCAGAATAGCCACTCGCATACATATTGGTTCCACTAAACATATCGCCACCTACGCGATAATCAACTAAGAAAGCCATGGAGAAATTTTTATAATTAAATCCATTTTGTACTCCACCCGTAAATTTAGGATTATAGTTGCCCAATACTTTCGGTTTTGAATCGCGAATGTATAATCCGTTTTCATCTACCAATTTGTTTCCATTGGCATCACGCTTGATTCCATATCCTACAATATCACCGTAAGCATGTCCGGGACGTGCTTCAATCGTAAGATTCCATTGATAAAAAAGTTGGTAGGTTTCTAAACCATTGGTCAAGGCTACGACCTCGTTTTTGTTATGTGCAAAGTTGAAATCTAAATTCCAGCGGAAATTTTTGGTTTCGATGGGTTTGGTTTTTAATTGTATTTCAATTCCCTTGTTCATGATTTCACCGCTGTTGATAATGGCATTCACAAATCCACTGGAAGCAGAAACACTGGCCGGTAAAATTTGATTTTTGGTATTGGAACGATAATAGGTAACATCAATACCAATTCGATTATTGAAAAAAATAAGTTCTGTTCCGAATTCTATATTTGATGTAATTTCTGGTTTTAAATTAAGTAAAGGAATGGATGGATCCAATTGATACATGGGTGCACCATTGAAGGATCCTGCAGCAGGATAAGAGTAGTTGGTGCGATAGGGATCGGTATCTCTACCCACTTGTGCCCACGACGCGCGTAGCTTTCCGAAGGATAATATATTTTGTTTCCAATCCAAGGCTTCGGTAAAAACAAATCCAGAACTCACCGAGGGATAAAAATAGGAGCGGCTGGATTTTGGTAAAGTGCTACTCCAATCGTTGCGCGCAGTCACATCTAAGAAAAGCCAGGTCTTGTATGAAAACTGCACGAAGGAATACAATCCGTTAGTCCTACTTTCGGTTAAGCGATGGCTCACTGTCGGACGATTTACGCTGTTTTCAATACTATAGAAATAAGGAATGGCTAATCCTCCATCCGTGCGTTCTGTAGTGGTCTCGTCGCGTTTTTGCAATGTACTTCCGCCTAAGTTTAATACATACGTTAAATCATCTGTAATTTGATTATCATAAGTAAAAAGAAAATCACTTTGATATTGTTTATACGTCGACCATCCATTGGAAAAAGATCCCATTGAATTCGAAATTCCATTATAAGCTTCGCGCTCATCGTTTCTGCGGAAATTAAAATCAGCATTCGAACGAATCATCCCTCTAAGTCGAGGAAGAATTTGATAACTGGCCGATACAATTCCAATCAAACGGTCGCGGCTATCCGAATTTAACTCATATTTTCTTTGCCAATACGGATTGGTCATCCAGTTCCAATTGGTAAACCAGGTTTTTTCTTTTCCACTCGCATCCATCATGTAATTTTCAAGAGAAGCAGCACTAATGTTGCGCGGCATCATCACATAATTTCTTGGTGCACTAAAACTATTAGCAAGTCCAAGTCGGTTTTCGGCAACTTGATTGCTGTACGTGACCGACACATCAATGCTTAATTTTTCGGAGATGGCTGCGGCGGTTCTTGCTGTTACATTGGTACGATTTAATGTCGTGTTTGGAACAATATCTTTCGTAGTAAAATTTCCTGCGGATAGGCGGTACGTTACTTTGTCACTGCCACCTTGCAACGAAATATTATTTACTCCCGTCACTCCCGTTTGGAAATAGGATTTGTAGTTGTCAGGCTCAGGATTGAATGCACGCACTTGCCCATCCCAATCGCGAATGGTTTGTCCTTCCATCTTCGGACCCCAACTTCCAAATGCATTTGCACTTGCGGTATTGTAAGTAGGAATTCCATTCACCGTGGTCCACGGACCTTCAAATTTTCCATTGCGTCCTGCACCATAAACATCTTGAAATTTTATGTGGATGTAAGGAAGTTCCACCGTAGTTGAACTATTAAAAGTAACACCAATTCCTTTTGACACAGTTCCTTTTTTAGTGGTGATTACGATCACACCATTTGCTGCGAGTGAACCATAAAGTGCAGCAGCGTTGGCTCCTTTTAATACACTCACCGATTCAATATCATCTGGATTTATATCACTCAATCCATTTCCATAATCGCGTCCTCCCCATTGTGTCGTATTATTGGATGTATTATTTTCCATCGGTACTCCATCAATCACAATCAGTGCTTGATTACTTCCACTGAGTGATGTTACGCCACGTAAAACAATCCGACTCGAAGATCCAGGTCCACCGGTTGTAGAAGTAATATTAAGTCCCGCTACTTTTCCAGATAGTTGATTAATAAAACTCGCATCTCTGGCCGTCTGCATCTCCATTCCTTTTATCTCCTGCACGGAATAGCCAAGTGCTTTCTTTTCGCGTTTTATTCCTAAGGCAGTTACCACTACTTCATTCATGTTTTTTTGATTCGCCACCATCTTCACATTAATCACCACTTGATTATTAATAGCGATTAACTGTGTCATCATTCCGAGATAGGAGAACTGCAACGAATCTTTTCCTGACGAAATCACAATGGAATATTTTCCATCCAAGTCAGTAATAGTTCCCAGGGTTGAACCTTTTACCACAATACTAACTCCAGGAAGCGCCGACCCATCATCAACAGCGACGACAGTTCCAGAAATAGTAATTTGTTGAGCGTTGAGATTCAGTAAAGAATGGAAAAACAGTATAAGTAGGAGGTAACGTTTAAGCATGGGGAAAGATATTAAAATCTATAAACCGAACCCATCAATTATTAAAAAAACCCCAGAAGCAGATCCCGCTAAAAAGCGGGAACGCTTCTGGGGGAGGATTTTTAACTATTTTTTAATCCATTTTACCTGCGAAATACCACCTTTATGTTGTATACGCAACAGATACATTCCTTTGCTGAGTTTGCTAACATCTGCTTTAAAGGAAGATGATTTTACAAACTCTCCATGATAAACGGTTTGAATGTGTTTACCTAAAATGTCAAGCACAGACACATCAACCCTACCTGAAATTTCAAATCGAGGTAGAATGGTTATGTCTTGTGTGGCAGGATTCGGAAAAACCAACAACTGATCATTTGCATCAATATTTTCAATACTCGCCAACGATGATTGCATGGTATTGAGAGTAGTATTCGTAATCACAGGTGCGTTGAAATCGAAATAAATAGCAGCTACATTTTCGATGGTCGTTCCATCTGCAAGTCCGGGTTTTGGTAAGATGCTATACTCAATGAATCCATGACTTGCAGGTTCGTTCGTGTTGCTATCAGGAAGGTTGATGTTAAAGAAACGCCATGTGAGAATATTTCCATTGATCACCAAATCATAATTATGACTAGTGCGGTGAATCACGAGTGTGTTAAGATCAAGGTTACTATCAATAGTATCCATTACAAAAACATTAATGGCAGATGCAGTACCTGTATTTTGAAAACGAATTCGATAGTCGAAATGCGTATTATGTAAAACATCTCCAGTTGCACCAAGACCTTCTGGTGTTACTTTTTTGTCGTTCGGATCGAAAGAACCAATAACAGTTTTAATAAGATTGCTTGTGTTATCGGTGAAATCATACTCCAACGTTCCAGGAGTTCCTGTAATAGTTGCGCTGTTAATTAAAATAGTTCCCAACGGTGTAGATGCAGGCAGATTAAACAATGCATTATAATTCCTTGATGAACCTGGAGAAATGGAATCTGTTGTCCACGTCACAGTGTATGCAACGGTATTGATGATTCCATTCGCTGGAGTAACAATTAATGGCGTTAACAGCGGATCATAATTTAATACGAGAATCCCTTTTCCTTTGATATAACCGGAGTTAATTAATCCACACGATAAATTAAAATCGAATCCTGGTCTTGCATCATCAGCAGTGACTAAGCGGAGATTAAAATCAGTAGGCACTGGACTTCGATAGCCGAAATTACGACTGTTGTAGTTTCCGCCTGTGCCACCATTAACGATTAAACTATCCGGAGTAAATGTAGCGCTGTCAAGGGGAGAAGAAACGGGTCTCACTACAAAATTTCCGGGGGGGAGGTCGAAGCAATACGTTCCATTTTGACTTGAATAGGTATGGTAAACTAATCCTGTGATCGTATTAGTGGCAGTTAACATTACGCTTTGCAAAGGAAGATCGCCCGTGTTATTTAAACTATCGTTATTATAGTCAAGATAGGTGTTTCCGCAAATATGTAGTGATAAAGCTGACAATCCAAAATCATGTCCGGTATGCATTGTGCCGGAAGTATAATTCACGCTATAATAAGAGGCGGCTGGATAAGTAAGCGTATAACCGGAGGATTGTAACAAGACCAATTGTACATCGTGGTGTGGAACAAGAATGCTGTAATATCCTCCGGTATCGGTTTCCGTACTATATACTGCAAATTGGGTTGAAGAACTGACCGCATTACAATAGGATTCAATCCGCAAGCTGATACCTTCTATTCCGGGTTCGCCGGGTTCTTTGATTCCATTGTAATTTAAATCATCAAAAACATAACCGCTCACGGTGTCGGGTATGATGCCACAATCGTTTAAATTAACCAAATGAAATACTTTGTCATAAGCTGATCCTGCAGCTCCTGCTTCGATTCCAACAAAATCATGACCTGGCACATCGATCATATTAGCATGTACATAACTACCATGGACAGGAGTGTTTCCAATCACACCAAAATTTTCTTGAAATTCTCCAAAAGTGTAAGCCGGAGAACTTGATGAATAAATGCTTACCGAATCACAAATCGTGTTGTTTTGAACGTTGGTAAATACTAAATTGGAAGCTCCCGTACCAATATTAATATCTTTAAAAGTTTGCCCATTTACTATTGCAAAGGTGGCAGCGTTGTAAGATTGAACATACAGATAAACCGTTTTTGAGCCGGCATTCGCATAAGTATGAGATTCACTAAAAGAGTTGGAAGTAGATTGAGTTCCGTCTCCAAAATCGTACATAACAAGGGAAGGAGATGAGAGGTAAGGACCGCCTTTATAAACCCCGCTGAAAGTCACTGTATTTCCATTTACCGATACATTAAACTCCGGATAGATGGCATCACCGGTAGCCTGAAATATATTTGTGTATTCATCAATACAACTATCATTGGTAGATGGATTCGTTCCATAAACAATTAACTGTATTCGGTTGAATCCTGCACCCAATTGATCATAAAAAATGGCTGGATTTGAATATTGAGTGATAGGTGAAGAGTCATTAATTTTCCATACATATTTATATCCGATCCATCCTGGTTGAAAACCTGACGTATCAGCAAAATACACACAGGTAGCAGAACCACCTTGAATATTAATTTTAGCTTCTACACCACAAGGTTGTGCTTTGACCGTATGAGTTAGAAAAAATACTGCTGTAATTAAAAGCAAAAGAGGTTTGAGATTCCTGCAATGCGGCGTGACAAGTTTGTAAAAGTAATTCATGGTTGTTGTATTGAAATGGAAAAGTAATAAGTTTTAGTAAGGAAATAGCAACATACGACAAAGATTTTGGTGAATGCTCCCAATTTGTAGGCATTGAAAGCGTAGGATCAAGGCATGCCTTGATCCTACGCCTTGGCCTTAAAAATCAAAACCCAGAAGCGTGCCCGCGACTAGCGGGATCTGCTTCGGAGATAAACCCAGAAGCGTGCCCGCGATTAGCGTGTTCTGCTTCGGAGAAAAACCCAGAAGCGTGCACGCGACTAGTGGGATCTGCTTCGGAGGAAAACCCAGAAGCGTGCACGCGAATAGCGTGATCTGCTTCTGGGAATTCAATCGATTCGATCTACTATTTATTAAACGACAAAACCCAGGAGCGTGCACGCGACTAGCGGGATCTGCTTCTGGGTTGCGGAGAGGGCGGGATTCGAACCCGCGGTACATTGCTGTACACAAACTTTCCAAGCTTGCACGTTCGGCCACTCTGACACCTCTCCGGGTATATTTTAGTCCAAAAAACGTGAATTGGAGTGCGAAGGTAGTGTATTTCATAGAAATTACATCATCGCTAGTAAATCCGCTTTTATCCGAAAAATCCGAGTCACCTGTCCCGCAACACTGCGGGGTCCGCGTTCTATTTATTGAATTCATAAAGTACTACATTTCAAATCTAACATGTAAATCATTGATCAACAAAAGTCAAGGTATGATGTTTTAGTTGAATTGGTCATTCTACTTGGGCTTGAGACCAAAAAGCCAACCATCGTAAAACCTCACGGCACCCTCGCGACATCAATCCACCATTCGCGAAGCCTCGCGACACCAACCTACCAATCTACCAACTCACCAACTCACCAACTCGCCAATCCACCTCGCGAGGCTTCGCGACCACCAATCCACCAATTGCCCTATCTTTGCATCTCTAAAAACAATTTAAACTAAATTTATTATGAACGTTAGACGCGCATCCGCAACTTGGAAAGGTACTGGAAAAGAAGGTACTGGAACCGTAAGCACTCAAAGTACTGCATTAAATAATATTCAATTTTCTTATGGATCACGCTTTGAAGAAGGTGTTGGAACGAATCCGGAAGAACTCGTAGGAGCAGCTCATGCTGGTTGCTTTAGTATGAAACTTAGCTTCTTAATCGTAGCTGATGGATTCGTTGCTGAATCAATTAACACTTCTGCAAAAGTGACTTTAGATCAAGGAAAAATCACTACCGTGGATCTTACCGTGAATGCTAAAGTTCCTGGTATGTCAGCCGAGCAATTCGAAGCTGCCGCACAAAATGCAAAAGAAAATTGTCCCATCTCAAAATCTTTAAATGCAGACATTACATTGAATGCAACGTTGGAAGCATAGTTATTCAGAAAAATAATAATTGGGCAGTGAGTAAATAACTTGCTGCCCTTTTTAATTTGTTATATGAAACTATTCAATCAAAAATTTAAACGCAACGGTCGCAACGTTTTTGCAACGAACGCAGCGTCCCGAAGCATCGGGAGCACAACGATATCAATTTACCCAAGAAGTACAGTACTCCGTACAGACTTCTTGGCGCAGCAATTCACCAACTCGCCAATTTGCCAATTCACCAATTAACTCATCTCCCCACAAAGACTCGTCACCATCAACTTTTTCACTTTCTTAGCATCATTCGGATATTGTCCCAACAATACCATCAACTTCGTTAACGCTGCTTCTGCATTTAAATCGGCGCCATCTAAAACACCCATCTCTTCTAGGTGTTTGCTCGTTGCATATTTTCCTTGAGTAACGCTTCCACCCGAACATTGTGAAACATTGATAACGATCAATCCTTTTTTGATTGCTTCCGAAAGTGTTTTAATAAATGCAGCATCATTAGGGGCATTGCCACTTCCATAAGTAGCCATCACAATCGCTTTTAGCGAAGGCATGTTTACAATATTTTTTAACCACACATCAGTAATGCCTGGGAAAAGTCGGAACAGACCAATGCTCGTTTCAAGTTGAGTGTGGACAATTAATTTTTTCTTGTTGGGCTTAGCGATGATGTCGTGATTGTAGTCAACGTTCACTCCAACATTGGCTAAGGGTGGACAATTAGGCGACTGAAAAGCTTCGAACATAGCAGAGTTAAATTTTTCAGATCGATTCCCTCTGAAAAGTCGATGACTAAAATAAATGCAAACTTCGGGCACTAATATTTTTCCTGCAGCAATTTCAACTGCCGATATTAAATTTCTTTTTGCATCTGTTCGGATAGCCCCTAACGGTAGTTGCGATCCAGTGAAAATAACGGGCTTCGCTAAATTCTCGAGCATAAAACTTAAAGCCGATGCAGAGTAAGACATCGTATCCGTTCCGTGGAGTATAACAAATCCATCAAACTTCGAATAATTTTTTTCAATCGTTTGCGCCAACTCTACCCAGAATGCAGGAGTAACGTTGGAGCTGTCGATGAGTTTTGCAAAAGCATGATGCTTTAATTTACATCCTAAGTGATTTAACTCAGGAACCTGTTCGTTTACTTTTCCAAAATCAAAAGGAACTAATGATCCTTTTTTATCATGTTGCATGCCGATGGTTCCACCGGTATAAATAATTAAAATTTTTTTCATAGTCGGAATAGTTTTCTGGCGTTGGCACTCGTGATATCGGCTACTTCTTTTTTAGAAATGTTTTTTATTTCTGCTAACTTTTCAGCAACATAATTTATAAAAGCGGGCTGATTTCTTTTTCCTCGATGGGGGTGTGGTGAAAGATAAGGTCCATCAGTTTCTAATACAAGGTGCTCCATGGGAATGTCAATTACAATTTTATCGAGACCTCCGTTTTTGTAAGTAAGTACCCCGCCAATCCCTAAATAAAATCCGAGCTTAATCATGGTCTCAGCTTCTTCTAATGTTCCACTGAAGCAATGAAAAACACCGCGGAGTCCATCTAACTGTAACTCTTTTATAATGGCTAATACTTCTTGATTGGCATTTCGCGTATGTAGGGCGACAGGTAAATCCAGTTCATGCGCCAAAATCAATTGTCTTTTTAATGCGATTTCTTGCTCTTGAATGAAATCCAACTCCCAGTATTTATCCATCCCAATTTCACCTACCGCAATGTAATTTCCAGATCGCAATTCTTTTTCGATGATGGTGAGTTCATCTTCATAATTCCCCTTCACATAGCAAGGATGTAAGCCCATCATTGGAATACAAAAGCCGGGAAAATCTGTAGCGAGGGTCTTTACCCCTTCAATCGATTCATGATCAATATTTGGCAACAGCATTTGAGAAACTCCATCTTGCTGAGCGGCATGTATAAGTGCTTGGAGATCTCCTTCATATTCCTTGGCATATAAATGAATATGGGTATCGATGATTTGCATGCTGCGAATTTAACTAAGTTTGAGGCGTCAAAATCGTTAAAGTTGCCAAAATTTCTCATCCTTCGTTTCAGCTCTATTGGAGATATCGTACTCACGTCTCCTGTAATTCGTTGTCTAAAGGAACAGGTTCGGGATGCTGAAATTCATTTTTTAACAAAGAAGAGTTACGCTTCTGTGTTGATGCATCATCCTCAAATTGATAAACTTTGGACCACCGATGGAACTTTAGATGATGTGATGGATTCGTTGCAAGCTGAAAAGTTTGATTATATTTCTGCATCTACGAGAACGTGATAGCTGGATTTGAGTGAATCTTCATGTTTCGCTAGTCGGAAACAGCTTTGCATAAAGCTTCCTCGTCTTTTCATCGTGAGTTTCGCTCGGCCACCGACTCGAATCCAGCAGAAATTGGCTTGTCTGTAGCGGATCGACCTTTTGGCCGAGTATTGCATGGATGTGTCGCATGTCGGAATGGGTCAATCGGAATGACCTTCGAAGTCGATTGAGAATTTTCGTCGGATTTCGATAGGGTCTCAACCACCAACGGCGAACAGCGACGGACAATGGCCAAAGGGATAGAACACCAACTCCCACCATGGAAATCAAAAATAGATTAGGCATCCTAAAGACTTACCTCCATCGAAGCACCGATCGCGGGTTTACTATGAGGTGGTGGCGAAAGAGCTGGTGTTGGGTAGGCCTTCAAGGCATACGCAGCTTCTTCTTGCACCATTTCATACTTGTCTTGCAGAAGCTTGCTGAGCGCCATTTTTAAGTCCGCATGCGGACCCAAGTAGGACGCGGCGATCGCTGCTTGACAGCGACGCGTACCCTCCGGAGATTCGAGGGAAGCGAGCAACATCTGTGGCCAATTGGGATAGAGTGATCTCATAATTTCCGCAAAGCATTCGATCGCGTCCTGCATCAATAGATCTAGATGCTGCAACAAAGTTTCAATCTTGAACTCGCTAAAGAACTCTTCGATCGCGTTCTTGAGATTGGTATCACAGCTTGGCAAGATCGATAAAAGCTTGCGAATATCCTGTCGAAATTGCGAACCGTCGTCCGCAGGTGATGGATTCGTCGAATCGAGAACTTCGTCGTGCGTTGCAAGCATCGCTTCCGGAGCCATCGCCTCCAGAAACTTCAAACAGCTCGTGGTCGGGTAGTGCCGCAGGATGCTAGCAATTGCTAGCTGCGATTCAGCCGACTTGTTTTTGATCATCCCGCTCAAGCCCGCCATCAGCCGCGTCAACGGTGCCCGACCGGCCGCGACAATCGTCCAAAGCATCCATCTGTCATGCTCACTCAGCGACGGATCGTTCAGATTGGCGTTATGACAGCATTCCGGAATCCCATTTTGTTGAATACGTTGCAGGGCTAAAGGCGACAAGCCACTACGAGTTCCCTTGGCAAGTGCCAATGCCATCTTGAAATCCTTGCGTTCCTTAAATAGCACATTGCATACGCTTTTCGGCAAAAATGGTTTGTCGAGCAGATGGACGAGAAGCTCGAGTACTTCGATACGTTGTGTCGATTTCCATTGCCGCGTGAGAATCTTCATGACGGAATCTTGGTTCTGATTCAAGATGGCCAAGAGATCCGCGTCATCTGCATCGACACACGCTAGAAAGGCATCGGCGATTGCCGTGCTGCGATGGACTTGGAAGTGACCGAGGGATCCGGCCAGCAAGCTCAACAATGTCATTCGCGTGGATGACTTAATTCCGCCATGCCGAGCTTCTGTCCCTAGGTGAGTTGCTGGTGCCGATCTGGAGCTCGCCGCCGGGGACGTAGATCCAGTCGGTGACCAGCGCCAGATCGCGCTCGTCGGCGAAGGTA
>JANOAX010000058.1:0-14569 GCA_031411335.1 Bacteroidota bacterium | reverse complement strand
CGATTTAACAAATTATTATCATCAGTAACACTTGATCGACAATTTTGATTCAGTAAACCAATATTAGTAAGTCCACTTAATTTGAAATACCCCCAACAATAGGGTTGAAGTGTAAATAAAAAATCGCTGCAAACTCCCAACGAATCCATGGAATAATTTTTATGATACTCCAAATAATTACTTGAATTGGCAAAAGTAATGATGTCCATATCTCCATCACCATCTACATCATAAAGTGCAGGCATGTTCACTTGAGTCACAAAAATATTCGTATTAAAAGTTCCATACCATGAATTCAACTGAGCACTGACTTGTGCAAACTGCAATCCAGTACCTGAAGTATAATCATTTCTCCAAACCCCCATAGCATTATTCGTATAGGTAAATAAATCGAGGTCACCATCGCAATCATAATCATACGATCTTACCCAATCGTGCAATGGAGGGAATTTTTCAATGTATTCTGGATGATAATGATAAGCGGAAGTACTTCCACTACCATCATTTAAAAAAGTAGACATTCTATTTCCAATTCGATCAAACATGAGAAGATCGAGCAACGTATCACCATTCATTTCAATTTCAACAGGCATTATCGAATTAAAACCTCCTGTCCATGGAAAATCTAAAGTGTCATTACTATTGACAATTACCTTAGGTCTTTGATCGAGATATAATGTTTGTGTTTGAGCAACTGAATTTTCAATAAATCCTAAAATAAATAGGAAGGTAAGAAGTCTACGCATTGCATTGGGTTGTGTGTCTCAAAGATAACATATTCGTCAGGTCTAAAAGTTCAATTAAGTACTGATTTTTACACATAATATACAATTCCATCTAAAAAAATTAAAAAAACTTACAACGAAGGGAAAAAAATCAACAGTTACAAAACTAATCAGGTTAACTTTCCTCTAAAACCCATAAAATTTTATACATTCGTTCATTAGAAATAAAAAATATGCCTTCATTTGATATTGTTAACGAAGTAGATATCCAAAAACTGGACAATGCGATTAATGTTGCGGTAAAAGAAATATCATCCCGATACGATTTTCATGGCTCCAAAACGGCGGTCGATTTGGATAAAAAGACTATGATCATCAATGTCTTAACTGAAAACGACATGCGAGTTAAGGCTATTCAAGATATTTTGATTTCTAGAATAATGAAGCAAGGCCTAGATGCCGCCGCTCTAGATTTTGGAAAAGAGCATTATGCTAGTGGTAATATGCTGAGAAAAGAAATAAAGGTAAAAAAAGGGATTGACAAGGATTCCGCAAAAAAGATAGTTAAAGTTATCAAAGACAGCGGCATAAAGGTTCAAGCATCGATTATGGATGATCAACTTCGAGTAACCGGAAAAAAGTTAGATGATTTACAAGCTGTAATTGCTTCAGTGAAAGGAGTAAATGTAGATTTACCCCTACAATTCACTAATTTTAGGAATTAATTTTAACATAATTTACATTTTAATAAAATCGCTAATTCTATCATTTTCAATCTAAAATGTCAAACTTTAGTCACATTAGCATCTAATTACAACAATTAGTTAACATCTCTACGTTTTATGGTTCACGGAGATTCCTTAATATTGTCACCCTTAAAAAGTCGAAAATTAAA
The DNA here is from genome assembly GCA_031411335.1 of Bacteroidota bacterium. Classification (GTDB taxonomy): domain Bacteria; phylum Bacteroidota; class Bacteroidia; order AKYH767-A; family OLB10; genus JAJTFW01. Next base: position 12,949 of record JANOAX010000058.1, on the reverse strand, counting down.
CCTAATAATTATTAAAAACCAAAACTGAAATTATGAGTCAGACGAAATCAGGACGCAGCATTCAGGGTATGTTAGCTGCAATTGTAATCCCCGCAGCGTACGTCCTTTGTTTACTAATCTTTAAATTTATTCTTGGAAGCCCTTCTAACTTTCAAGACAACAATCCGGAGTTAAATCCACTACCAGGTAACTTCTTAGGAATTATTTACAAAGGAGGATTTATTGTGCCTATCCTAATGGCATTGTTAGTTATTGTTATCACTTTCGTAATTGAGCGATTTGTGACAGTAAGCAAGTCGAAAGGAAAAGGAAGCATTGACACTTTCGTTCACAACATGAGAGCGGCTCTTTCCAAAGGAGATGTAGACGGTGCATTGAAAGAGTGTGATCGTCAACAAGGTTCTATTGCAGCGGTTGTAAAGTCGGGACTTGGTGCTTACAAGCAAATGGCGAATGAAAAGGATTTAGATAAGGAGCATAAAATTGCTGCTATCCAAAAAGAAATTGAAGAAGCCACAACGCTTGAACTTCCGATGCTTTCTAAGAACTTAATTATCATTTCAACAATTGCTTCTATCGCTACCTTGATGGGTCTTTTAGGAACAGTAATCGGTATGATTCGTGCGTTTGCTGCACTTGCACAAGCAGGTTCACCAGATGCAACCGCTCTTGCAACCGGAATTTCGGAAGCACTTATCAATACAGGATTAGGAATTGGTACATCGGCTATCGCTATTGTATTTTATAATTTCTTTACCAATAAAATTGATTCGATTACTTACGGAATTGATGAAGCAGGTTACTCTATTGTACAAACCTTCACTGCACGTAACTAATATTTATTATTCAATTATTATTTAAATTCTAAAATACAGAAGAATGCCTAAAGTGAAGATGCCTAAAAACAGTCCATCCCTCGACATGACGCCGATGGTGGATTTGGCCTTCCTCCTGGTTACGTTCTTCATGCTTACCACTCAGTTTCGTCCCGATGAACCTGTTATCATTGACTCACCGTCATCGATATCAGAAAAAATTCTTCCAGACAAAGTAATGGTTGTTGCTATTGATAATAAGAATCGCATTTTCTTCAACTTAGAAGGAAAAGATATTCGTAAAGAGATGCTTCAACAAATGGGTGATAAATACGGCGTGAAGTTCGACGATAACGAAATAATGCGATTTTCGATCATGTCTACTTTCGGAATGTCTGTTCAACAGTTAAAACAATACATAACGTTGGATACAGAAAAACGAAAGGAGTTTATGGACAAAAGTGAAGGTATACCTTATGATTCTTTAAACAATCAGTTGGGCGATTGGATTCGATTTGGTCGATTAGCCGATGCTCAAGTGAATCCAGATTTTCCTAAGGAAAAGCAAATGCGTTTCGCCATTAAAGGTGATGCACAAGCAAATTATACCAGCGTAAAACGTGTTATCGACATATTCCAAGAGATGAAGGTAAACAGATTTAATCTGATTACTACATTAGAACAAAACCCTATCCAATAAAAAGAGATCCAAAAAATGGCAGACGTACAAACCAACGACCAGGACTCCGGTAAGGGCGGTAAGCATAAAAAAGTTAGAGCCAAGAAACAGAGTACACACATCGATATGACTCCGATGGTTGACTTAGCTTTCCTTCTCTTGACTTTCTTTATGATGACGACCACGTTTGGTAAACCCAAAACGATGGAGATCAACATGCCGGTGAAGCCCGACACTCCCGAAAATCAAACACTCGTGAATAATGCAGTCACTATTTTATTAACGGGTGACGATAAAATCTATTGGTATTTTGGAGAATTAAAGCCAGAAACCAAATTAGAATTAACGAATTATTCGAATGACGGTTTAAGAAAATTATTTCTTGACAAAAATAAATTTGCTGTAGATCGCATTAAGCAATTGAGAACAGAATCAGCCACCAATAATATGGCGGATACTACGCTAAAGCGATTGGAAGTAGAAGCCAAAGGGGCAAAACAAGCGCTGATGGTTCTCGTAAAAGCAGACGACAAAGCAAAATATAAAAATATTGTGGATGTATTAGATGAACTAAATATCACGATGGTTGGAAAATATGCAATTGTGGACCTCGCTCAGCAGGAATTTGACTTAATCAATACCTTTAAATCCCAACCGTAATCATGGCAGACTTATTCGCCCCAGCTTGGGATGACGCCATTAACCCTGATAGGGCTGAAATGGTGTTTGAAAAACGCAACAAAGAATATGGAGCCTATGTTCTTCGTACGGGATATACTCGTACTGCAGCACGCGCACTTATTGCTTCCTTATCCTTTTTTGCATTAATGATTAGTTTACCGGTAATCGTTCAAATGATTAGCGGTATGGATGAAGGCAAAGTGGATACATCGGTGGAAGTAACCGTAGAATTAAAAGAGCCACCTCCTATCGATGATAACGAGCCACCTCCTCCTCCGCCACCACCACCACCTCCTACTATTGAAACGGTAAAATTTACACCGCCAGTTGTGGTTGATCGTGAAATTTTAGATGAGGAACCACCTGTTCAGGAAGTACTCAATGAAACTAACGTTGGTGTCGTAACGCAAGAGGGTGATGACAATGCTACTGAATTGCCTCCAGAACAACCCTTCGTAGATCCAGATGCTGGTAAAGTATTTACCTATGTTGAAGAACAACCTACCTTCCCGGGTGGTGAAGCGCAGATGTATGCCTACTTACAGAAGAACATTAAATACCCTCCACTAGCTCGTGAGAATGGTATCACTGGAAGAGTTTATATGACATTCGTAGTTGGACCTGATGGTGATATTCGTGACGTAAAGGTGTTGCGTGGAATTGGTGCCGGTTGCGATGAAGAAGCAATTCGTGTCGTAAAATCCATGCCGAAATGGAAACCCGGAAAACAAAATGGACGCTCTGTAAACGTTCAGTTTAATATGCCGATTAACTTCACATTGAAATAAAATAAAATTGAATGTAGGAAACCCTGATACAAAGTTGTATCAGGGTTTTTTTGTATATTAGAGAATTGATCAATTAACAAATGAAAAGTAGAGGTTGCTTTAATACTATACAGGATCACTATATTTGTGCATGGCAAAAACCCCTACTCTATATTATTTCACACTAGTGATGTCAGGACTATACGTCGTTCTTGGATTTTTCGTAATGTTTTCTCCTAGTATGGCTGAATTTCTACCTGGGTGGAAGCACTGGGTATTAGGATTAATGCTGATAGGATATGCGTATATTCGATTTAGAAGATTGAAAAAATTGAAAGATAGTATGGAAGCCAAATTGGAAGAATTTGAACAAGATTAAATTTCGAAAAACAACAAATGCATAACTAACTGCTATCAAGAGTTTTATATGGCAAACTTGAAAATTGATTTCCGTCATTAAATTGTATTTTTCAGCTCTAAATCACAAGAAATTCTGATCTTTGTATACAGGTAAATGCAGCTGATTTCGTTATACTAAAAATGAAAAAATTATTAATCTTATTTATTTTATTTGAAATTTTTTCGTCGTGCGGTACCGACTTCAATAAACCCTATTCAGATACTCCCACTTCTGGAAAAGTAAATATTGCTGGTGATGAAACCTTAGAACCTTTAATGGATGCAATGTCGGATACTTTTATGGGGCTTTATCAATATGCTACGCTTAACGTAAAATACAAATCGGAAAATGCTTGCTTCAAAGATCTAATCAATGATTCGACGAAAGTCATTTTATCTACACGTAAATTAAATGCGAACGAAACCGAGTATTTTAAATCGCATCAATTAATTCCGGTCACTACCAAGATTGCTGTTGATGCCATTGCACTTATCATCAACCGAGAAAACTTTGATAGTCTCTTATCTATTGCACAATTGAAATCGATACTAGAAGGAAAAACTTCAACGTGGTCTGAAATTCAACCAACTTCTGCTTTGGGACCCATCAGTTTTGTGTTCGACAATAATGGTTCATCTACTATGCGACTAATAAGTGATAGTTTGATGAATGGAAGAACGAATTTCCCTGCATTTTGCTTTGCTGCGAAATCCAACGCACAAGTGATCGACTACGTAGAAAATAATAAAAATGCCATTGGCGTTATCGGTGTCAACTGGATCAGTGATCGTGATGATCCTAAGATGTTAAGTTTTAATAAACGAATTCGAGTAGTGTGGTTAAGTTCTGCAGAAAAACCCATCTACCCAAATGATTATTTTGGACCCTTCCAAGCGTATCTATTTACCGGTGAATATCCATTGAAGCGTGAAGTTTACATGATTAGCAGAGAAGGAAGAGCAGGACTTGGCACAGGCTTTGTCTCCTTCGCCGCCGGAGAACAAGGACAACGTATCGTTCGACTTTCTGGTTTACTTCCAGCTTCACCTTACACAAGAGATATTAAACTAAATTAAAATTCAGTATTTATTCTATTATAACCGACATGAAAAAAACCATCATAATTACAACCCTAACTTTGCTTAGCAGTTCACTTTTTTCTCAATCTTTAAAAGAAGCTATTCATTTAAATGAAAACGAACAGCAAGAGGCAGCTGCAACAATGTACCAACAACTTTTGCTTACAGAACCTAATAATGGCACCTTATATTATTACTACGGAGAAAATTTTATTGATGCAGAAAATCCGGATCAAGCCACTGTAGCTTTTCAAAAAGGATTGGAAAAAGATCCGGCTAATGCACTAAACTTAATCGGTCAAGCCGAAATTAAGTTAATGGTTGGAGATTTAGCCGGAGGAAAAACGCTTATTGACAAAGCAGTGTTGTTGGGCAATGGTAAAAACGCATTAGTATTAATGGAAGCAGCAGAAGCCTATATAAATTACAATAAAGCGCAAGATTTAATGAGTGCGCAAACTTACTTGGGAATAGCTGTAAAATTGGATCCTAAAAATCCAGAAGTATATAATTTACTTGGTGACTTGTATTCAGAATTGAACAATGGAACCGAAGCAGCAGCAAATTACAATAAAGCATTAGACCTCGACAAAAGTCAAGTAAAAGCACTGTTGCATAAAGGTCAGTTATACAAACGTGCAACCAACTATGATGGAGCCATCATTGAATTTGAAAATGCAATAAAGATTGACGCCAACTTTGCTCCTGCATATCGTGAATTGGGAGAAGTTTATTTCAAACAAAGAAAAACTGAAGAAGCTAAAGGCGCTTACAAAAAATATTTAGAGTTAAGTAAAAATAATACGTTTGCTCGTTTACGTTATGCTTTCTTCCTTTTCGATAGCGAAGATTATAAATCGGCACAAGCAGAACTTAACTTAGTGAATAAAGTAGATTCAACTAATTTATATATGATGCGAATCATGGCTTACGTAGCTTATGAATACGGAGCTTATGACACAGCGTATCAAACCATCAATAGAGTATTTGCAATTACCGAATCAGATACTTCTCGACGTTTTGGAAAAGATTATGCATACTATGGTAAAATATTGAATAAGCAAGGAAAAGATTCTTTGGCTATATTTTATTTAGAGAAAGCGGTGAGTATCGATCCACGCAACTCGGAATTATATGACGACCTCGCTAAGATGGCTACCAAGTTAAAGAACTATGAATTAGCGGTAAAAACATACGAAGGCAAAATCGCAAACGTTGCAAAAGTATTGACGGCCGATTATTTTAATTTAGGAAAAGCATATTATTCGAATAAGAATTTCTTAATGGCTGATAGTATCTTTACGAAAGTAACAGAACTGAGTCCAACATGGGCCAATGGTTATTTGTATCGTGGAAGAAGTTTGAGTCAGATCGACACATTATTTAACACGTTGCAAGCCATCCCACTTTACGAAAAATACATCGAGTTAAATTCAGTGGATTCAGCGAGCACCGCAAAATATAGCAGAGAACTCATTGAAGCAAATAGTTATATTGCTGTTGCCTATTTACGCCAAAAAGATTGCAAAAAATCATTGGAGTATTGGAATAAAGTTTTAGCAATTGATCCGAAAGTGCAACAAGCTACGGATGCGATTAAAATTATTAAGGAATCGAAGGATTGTAAATAATTCAGAATGCAGAATTAAGAATTCAGAATTATTTTTTCTGTACAGAATGCATACATTAACTTCGCTTAAGAATAATGTCTGCAATATGCCTTCTCAATTCTGAATTCTTAATTCTGCATTCTTAATTAAACCTCAGCCTTCCACATCCGTCTCGCCTTCGAACTTAAAACCTAGGCGTTTTCCTGTATTGAATGTGCTTTGCATCGTGTTAACCATGGCTTGGAACACTGTAATTTCCTTCATGGCATCGAAGGGCGGAACATCCACATCAATATCTAAACTGAAGGCGATTGCGCTTTCGATTAACGATCGAATGTTTTTTTCGTCTGCTTTCATATTTGGATAATCATTAAACAAGATTCCCAACTGCCTCTTTCCTTCCACAAAAAAATATCCATCTTTATTTACAAAGACTCTTGCCACCAAATGTCCTGTATCCCCTTTCCGATCAAATTTAAACGAGTCGGAAAGGAAATTATAAATACTGATCATTCCTACTGTTCCTCTGCTCTTATCTAAATTCACATAACTCGATTTCCAGATGGGATGTGCCGAATTAAAAACAAAAGCATTGGTATGCATTACGAAAATCAAAACATCCTCCGCTACTTTTATTTCAGCTTCAAATGAACCTCGATCTTTATATTGAATTTTAATTCGTGTTTCTTCCGCGATGATTGCCGATTTTAGCTCTACTTCAATTTGCTGCAAAACGGTTTTAAACAACGTAAGCACATTAAATGTACTATCTGTTACATCTTTTGCCAGCCCTCCTTTTTTTAGAATGGTATTGACTAAATCGCTGTTTGTATTATCCATTTGCTCGCATCAATAGAATATAAACTTAAGAAATAAATTAATATGCTCGGGCAAACACCACTCGTTGGGTAGATGGATTCCCTGTGAGAATGCACTTTCCCGCTTCTAATTTATTTCCGAGTGGGATACAACGGATGGTTGCCTTAGACATTTCTTTTATTTTTTCTTCTGTCTCTGGAGTTCCATCCCAATGAGCGTAGATGAATCCACCTTTATCATCTAAAATTTTATTAAACTCTTCCCAGGAATCTGCTCGATAAGTGTTCTCCTCTCTGAATGTTTGTGCCTTCTTATAAATATTATCTTGAATTTGACTCAATAAATGTTCAACCTTCAAATCAAGATCGGTTACTTGATACACACTTTTTTCCTTGGTATCGCGTCGAGCTACTTCTACGGTTCCGTTCTCCATATCGCGCGGTCCTACCGCAATACGTACAGGAACACCTTTCAATTCATACTCTGCAAATTTCCATCCTGGCTTATGCGTATCTCTGTTATCAAACTTCACTGAAATTCCTTTCGCTTTTAATTTTGAAATGATAGGATTGATGAATTGAGTCAATAATTCTAGCTGCTCATCTCCCTTATAAATAGGCACAATCACCACTTGAATGGGAGCTAGTCGAGGAGGTAAAACCAAGCCACTATCATCACTGTGCGACATAATTAATGCACCCATTAATCGAGTAGAAACACCCCATGAAGTAGCCCAAACAAAATCTTGCTTCCCTTCTTTCGATGTAAATTTCACATCAAATGCTTTAGCGAAATTTTGACCTAGAAAATGTGAGGTGCCAGCCTGCAATGCTTTTCCATCTTGCATCAAGGCTTCAATACACAGCGTATCTAAAGCACCAGCAAATCTTTCATTCGCCGACTTCCTACCTTTTAACACAGGAATTGCGAGAATATCTTCAGCAAAAGAGGCGTATACTTCCAGCATTTGGTTTGCTTCAGCAATTGCTTCTTCTTGGGTAGCATGTGCAGTATGACCTTCTTGCCACAAAAATTCAGTAGTCCGTAAAAATAATCGTGTACGCATCTCCCATCTGACCACATTAGCCCATTGATTAATCAAAATAGGTAGATCACGATACGACTGAATCCAACCTCGGTAAGTATTCCAAATGATGGTTTCCGATGTTGGACGAACAATTAATTCTTCTTCCAGTTTTGCGGTTTCGTCCACGATCACACCTTTTCCATCAGGATCGTTTTTTAAACGATAGTGTGTTACGACTGCACATTCTTTAGCAAAGCCTTCAACATGGCTCGCTTCCTTCGAGAAAAATGATTTTGGGATGAAGAGAGGGAAATAAGCGTTAGAATGTCCTGTCTCTTTAAAACGTCGATCGAGGTCTTGTTGCATGCGTTCCCAGATGGCATAACCATAGGGTTTAATCACCATACATCCTCTCACAGCAGAGTTTTCTGCTAAATCAGCTTTGATTACTAGGTCTTGATACCACTGGGAATAATTTTCTGCTCTTGGTGTTAGTTGTTCGCTCATAGGATATATATCTTTACAAAGTTTGGCATTGTGTTTGCCTCGTCGTTCGACACAGCAAAATTGGAAAACTGACTGCACATAGCCAATCAAATCTTAAACTATTGACAGTTCAGACCATCAAATTGTTGGTCAAACATAATAAAAAGAGAAAAAGCCATGAAAAATTTAACCTTTGTACTCATTTCAGCTGCCATAAGCTTGAGTTCATGTTCATCTAGCAAGACTGCGAGTCGCGAATATGATGATGTTTATTATTCAGATCGTGATGCAATAGCTGATGATTACAGTCGAAGCAACAATACTCAACAGGGTAATTCCAACAACAATGGTTCAAACGAAAATACTGCTGAGCCGACACAATCCAATCAATATGATTCTCAAAACAATGGGGATCAGACACAAAACGGCAATTATTCCAATAACGACCGTTTTGACAACAACCAAAACACATCTGACAATTCAAACTCTTCCTCTTCACAATACGAAGATCAGGAAGGGAATACCTATGTAACTAACAATTATTACAACGACGACGATTACTACGATTATGCCTATTCGGCGCGTATTCGTCGCTTTTACCGTCCACTTGGATGGAGTTACTACGATCCATTCTATACCAACACGTATATGTATGATTACAACCCATATTCATGGGGAGTGAGTGTTTATTGTGGATATAGCTGGTGGAACCCTCCTTTTTATTCGAGCTGGGGTTACAATAACGGATGGAATGTTGGTTTTGGTTATGGTCCATCTTGGGGATGGGGAAATTCATGGGGATGGAACAATGGATGGAATGGTTACAACCATGGATATATGAATAGCTATAACCAAGGTTATATGAATGGTTATTATGCTGGATTGTATAATGGCACTTTCAACGGCAGCTATTTTAACAGTTATGATTCATACAGCTACTATTATGGTCCAAGAAAAAACGGAAGAAATAATGTGGCAAGCAATGTACCTGGAGGTAGATCTGTAGGTGAAATTTATGGTAGAAATTTAACATTAGATCCAAAAACACCAAGAACGTTTACAGCAACGGATGGAGTATCTGCTATTGGTCGACCAAAAAACAATATCACATCATTAGCTTCACAGGCTTCACAGCCTGTCAGAAACTCAGAGACTCCTGGCAATCCGAAAAATACAAACGTAAATCCACGTACAACGAATCCGAGAAATGAAAACGGAGTAAATACAAATCCGAAATCTACCACACCAAAGAACGATGGTACTAATTACACGCCACGTAATACAGAGCCGAAAAACACGCCAAAGAACGATGGTACTAATTACACGCCACGTAATACAGAGCCGAAAAACACGCCTAAGAATGATGGAAGTAATTACACACCTCGTAATACAGAGCCGAAAAACACGACTCCAAAAACATACGAGAACAATTACGAACCCAAGAATTCTGAACCTAACGGTAATGGATATACTCCAAAGAATAATGAACCGCGATCTAACGATTCGTATTCAAATCCACGAAACAATTCTCCATCTGAATACAATACTCCAAAAACGAACGACGGTCCTACTCCAAAAAATAATAACTATTCAACACCGAGAGAGAATGCGCCTGTAGAAAATACACCTCGAAATAATGATTATACACCGAAGAATTCTACTCCACGCAACGACAATAACTATACTGCGCCTAAAAAGAATCGCAACGATAGTCCAAAGCAAAACTATTCTCCTAGGAGCAATAACTCTTCACCTAGAAACAATGAAGTGAAATCGAGTCCAAGAACTTCAAGTCCTTCCTACTCTTCTCCTTCACCCTCCAACAATAGAAGTTCAGGATCGAGTAATTCATCAAACGGCGGAAGAAATAGAAGATAAAATAAAATAATTTCAGGCTGCAATTTATAAGGCATTCGCTCAATTTCATTGACGTAAACGCTTTCATCAATTGCAGCCTTTTTTATATCCAATACCATCAACATAACACCATGCAAAAACCACTGCTTATTATCATCATTCTAATTATGAGTTGTATTTCAACTCAAGCGCAAACAGATGCAGATGCTTTGCGATACAGTATGCTTAACTATGGAAGTACTGCGCGATCGCTAGGCATGGGAAATGCTTTTGGAGCCTTGGGTGCCGACTTCAGTTCTCTCTCCACCAACCCAGCAGGGATTGGTGTATATAGACGATCTGAATTTACTATCAGTCCTATGTTTTCCAATCGCACCACAGACGCCAACTATATTGGAAAAGACAATAGTGACAACGCCTTCAAATTTTCATTTGGAAATTTAGGAATGGTTTGGGCTTCGAATCGAGAAAATTCTTCATCAGATTGGAAAGGAGTTGCCTTTGGAATTGGTTATAATAGAACCAATGATTTTAATGGACGGTATACTGCATCTGCAGGCAATAGAAAAAATTCTCTACTCGATAATTATTTGGAAGAGTTGGATGGAGTAGATCCTGATGATATTCCCAACAATTATCCTTTCGATATAGATTTAGCGTGGCAAACCTTTTTAATTGACACATTTACGAATGGTGGTAATGTCGAATATTACAGTGCAGTTCCTTTTGCTGGAACTTTACAGACAAGAACCGTAGAAACTAAAGGTGGACAAGGTGAATGGGATTTTACTTTTGGTGGAAATTATGATGAAAGGCTTTATTTAGGATTCACTTTAGGGATTGCTTCTTTGCGTTATGAAGAAGAAAGTACATGGGAAGAAAAAGACAATCAAGATACAATTCCCAACTTCACCAGCTTTCAATACAATCAGGATTTAAAAACTACAGGTAGTGGTATCAATTTAAAATTTGGTGCTATTTTTCGCCCGGCGGACGCTATTCGAATTGGAGTAGCCATTCACTCCCCTACTTGGTATACACTCGTTGACAAATATTCAGCCTCCATTAAAACGGATTTACAAGATGGAAATATTCGATCGTATGCAGGACCGGAATTTATTCCATTCGATTATAAGATCACCACTCCTTTTCGTGTGATGACTAATCTCGCTTTGATCTTAGGAAAGAAAGCTGCACTGAATGTTGATTACGAATATTTAAATTATAGCCAAGCTCGAGTAAAACCAGTTGACCGATCTTTTGCAGCAGACTTTAATCCAGTAAATAACGCGATCGGTCGGAAATATACGGGGTCACATAACTTAAGAGCTGGAGTTGAATTTAGATTTGATCAATTCCGTTTTAGAACGGGAGGATTTTACTCTACCTCTCCATTTAAAACTGCATTGCGTGATTCAAAAGAAAATGACTTAAGTAAAATCGGTATTACTGCTGGATTTGGATTTCGTGAAAAGAAATGGTACTATGACTTAGGCTATTCATGGTCGCAACAAGGAAGCTATTTGCAACCCTACTCACTCAACAATCAAATTACAGAGGGAATAACACTTAAAGAAACTGACCATCGCGTATTGATGACTTTCGGATTTCTGTTCTAATGGTATTTGATGCAGAGAAGATAGGAATAGATTACTTTTCCAAAACACGAAAAACGAAATCGTCTACAAAAAATTTCTGTTTAGAAGCATTATAGAAATAAATCGACACTTCGTCATCTGGCAATATGTTTTCTACTAATTTATATCCAGCATAAAACGAAGTCCAGGTTGCATTTTCTATTGGAAAATCGTGCAATTGTACACCTCTCCATAATACACTTTCTCCTTTTCGATCAATAGACACGACGAACACCACATCGGTTAACATTGTATCAGAAAAATATTTACAAGACATTTGAAAAACAGATCCATTTTCAAAACCAAGATTTGCTGCACTCGATTTGAAAGTAGTGCTGTATTCTTGCTCAGGATTCATTCGCATCGACCATTTTCCTTCCATTGAAATACTATCGGTTCTGAATTTTTCATCATCGGTCCAAGTTGGTATTTCAAAATTATTAGAAACAACAACTAGCGTTTCAGCGGCCACTGCTAAAGGAATTGTACTGTCTTTTGAATAGACCATCACACCGGCATTAAAAAACGGGTCGTATTGAATGAGATACGGAAACTTTTCAGCAATGATCATTTCCACTTCTGGTGCATGATAATTATTTGACCAACCATGAATCATAGTTTGGGCAGTTGAAGTATCAATCAAGTGCTTTAACTCTACAAAATGAGATGCTCTATTACAAAGATACTGTTCGAATTTAGGAGAAGAAGGGTATCGATTCGAATAATAATGAATGTAATTGGGATGAATCACATTCACTGTAGAAATTGTTTTATTCGACCCGTATTTTGCATTATAAAGAGCCATTTTTTCAGCAACCAATTTAAACGGAGCGAAATTTTGTTTATTAAAATTGACAATGACGGTTACAGTCTTGGATCGCAAAGAGCACAAATAAACGGAACACAACTTCCAGAAGCAATTGACATAATTCATCATTTTGAGAAACAAGGTTATATAAATGATTGGAAGGGTGATAATGACAGTGGTAATATGCTGCCTGATGCAACATATTTCTATTTACTCACCATTGATGGAAGTGATAAAGTTTATAAAGGATTTGTAGATCTTAGACGGTAACCAGAGAATGAATT
>JANOAX010000057.1:0-6725 GCA_031411335.1 Bacteroidota bacterium | reverse complement strand
ATCATCGCATCTTTGTTCATCTCATTCATATTAAACGCAAAAATTATTCGTTTCATCAATAAAATAAATTGAAAAATTGCAAAAATCAGACAAAGTTGAAGTCGACAATAAAAATAATGTCGTTCAAAACCAATATTTTAGAAATTTAAAAGGTACTATGTGTTGCAAAGTACCTTTTCGTTTATGTACATTTGCAGTGTCGAAAAAAAGATAAATAGATTTTAAAATCAAAGTCATGAAAACAACCCTCAATCCCCGTTCAGTGTTTATGTTCTTACTTCTTTCATCAGCTACCTATCAGGTGCAAGCTGCCATCACTTCTGATGAAAAAGTAGTAAAAGCGGCTCGTTTCGAAAATACATGGATTCCATCGATCCAACTAAAAGAAGTAGAAATATCAGCAAATCGTTCCGAAAGTACAATTGTTGAGGCTACTTCTTATGAAGGCTCACTTATTCCATCTATTCAAATGAATGAAGTAACTATAAAAGCCTCAGGAATATATAATGATAACGATATTCAAAAAGTTGGATTCGTAGAACCGACCAGAGCCCCATATTTAACCGAAGTAGTTTTATACAATGGTGAATATATTCCTCTAATTCAACTTCAGGAAGTAAATGTGGAAGCTACTGCCATCAACACGAGTGTTACTACTCAAGATGTGAATTCTCCAGAAAAAGCAACAGAAGGCATGTTGCAGGTAAATGCTCGACAAACTTTCAATGTGTTGATTGATTTCATCATCACTAGAAGCATGGAAATTGTAAGGCATTTTGTTCCATCCGGTAAAGGACAATAAGCCATACAGTTTATCTTTATGAAGACTTTCAGTATATAGAGTATTTATCCAAATCAAAAAATAACCCTTTAACGCTAAGAGAAATCGAAAGTGTTAAAGGGTTTTTTCGTTTCACTAGTTAAATTTCGCTTTCATATGGTATTAGCCTCTCCCCCTAGCCCCCTCTCCAAAGGCGAGGGGATTATTTTTTTAGTTCATAAAGACTCTTTTAAGTTTTAATCTACCTTCTAAAAATCCTTTGGAAACTTAACATCATCCCAACTTATATAGAGTGTCAAGTTCCCAAATACTGCAACTCTTCCGACTCATAGATCTTTTGATTATTGAGGGAATTGGAAATACTGATCATGGCTTTGGCAACTTTAAAATCGTGGATGGGTCTATATTTCCTAAGATTTCCGACCATCAAAAAAGAGAAAAGAACCATGAAGAATTGAGCGAATCGCTCCCCAAAACGGAACTCCTGACGAGGACCCAGAAGTAATGAAGGTCTGAGAAAAGCCAATTTTTGAAAACTATATCCAGTTGAAATATCTCTCTCCATTTCGCCCTTCGTCTTTAAATAAAAATTATCAGAAAATGGATTTGCATCAATGGATGAAATAACAATTAACTTCGGGATATTAGCCTTTTCTGCCAGAGCGGCTAAATCGAGAGGAATTTGGTAATCTACTTTTCTAAATGCTTCCTTTGATCCTGCCTTTTTAATGGTAATTCCAATACAACAAAAGAGAGCATGTGCATCTTTTACCATTGGAACATACTTTTCTAACTGATCGAAATCGGTAATGATACAGTGTACTTTCTTTTGTTTCCATTCCACCTCTTTTCGAGAAAGCACCAAGATCTTATGAACCGACACATCTTTCACTAATATATCCATCAACCTACTTCCGATTAATCCGGTGGCACCTACTACTACAATCTCTTTTACGTGGATATTATGCATTTCTGTCTTAGCGCGGTAATTGACTAGCGAGCAAAACTACAACGGTTTGTTGAAGAAAAAGGTATTGAAGCTCTTTTTTGATAAGAATAGATACAACCTGATATTCTTCCCCATTTATGAACAAAGTGACTTTAGAATGATTAGTAGAATTCACATTATTATTGTCTTGAAAAAACTTTTCAAGTACTTAATATTAAAGTGTTTACGAATTATTTTTTAGAATTCAAATTGCATTTAAATCCATAAGCGTAAAAACAGGGGAATAGTGAATAAGGATACTAGATAAAAGCCCTACCTTTGCCTCAAGATTCTACTGTATGGAGGAAGATGATGACGAAATGGAAAACATGGATGAGCGAAGTGAGCATATCCAACAATCCATAGAGAAGTACGAGAAAATGCGTGAAAAGCAGGAACGTTACTTTTTTGACGTTGATGCACTAGTGAAAATTATAGATCATTTTATTGAGCGACTTGAATTTGAAAAGGCGCTTGAAGTGACGAAGTATGCTTTTACATTACATCCTCACTCAGTAAACTTTACATTGAAAGAAGCCCATCTCCTTGCCTTAATGGGCAATGAAAAAGGTGCGCTTGCCCTTTTAGAAAAGGTAGAACATGTAAATCCTTTTGATATTGAAATTCATTTGTTGAGAGGAAATATTTACAATGCTCTTGAAAAATATCCGAGTGCTCTCGCTAGTTTTCGGAAAGCATTAGAAATGGCCGATGAACAAAAGGATGATATTTACTTGAGTCTGGCTATTACCTATCAAAACATGTCGGAGTACAGCCGCGCAGTAGATTATTATAAACTTTGTTTGCTTGCCAATCCATCTAACGAAGTAGCCATGGAAGAAATGGTACTTAGTTTGGAATTTAGTAAACGGATTCCAGAGGGCATTGAGTTTTACAAACTCCTCATCGACGAACATCCTTATGGATATATGCTTTGGTATTACTTGGGTGATTTATATACCAAGCAAGGTGCTTTTGAAGATGCGATTACCGCCTATGATTATACCCTGCTCATTAAAGAAGACTTTGCTCCTGCCCTCTTGGACATGGCTCAAGCTTTATCGTTTTTAGAGAAGTTTACCGAAGCTATCGAAAAGTATAAAACTGCCTTTGAGTATTGTAAGCCCGATGCCTTCACCTATTACAATATTGGTGAATGCTACGAGAACTTACATGAGTTTGAAACGGCTCGCACTTACTATAAAAAAGCAGTGAAACTCTCTGCGGAGATGTCGCAAGCTTGGTTTGGAATTGGCGTTACTTTCGAGGAAGAAGATCGTTGGTATGAAGCCATACACTACATCAAAAAAGCCATTGAACTTGATGATCAAAATGGAGAGTATTGGTTAGGATTAGGAGATTGCGAATACCGATTAAATAATTACGAAGAAGCCGAAGAATGCTATCGAAAAGTAATTGATTTTGATCCTGAAAATGAGGATGGATGGATCTCGTATTCAGAGCTACTCGCGGAATTAAATCGACCTTTCGAAGCTTCAGAAATTATTAACACCGCTCTTTTTTATCATCATGATAATCAGGAGTTAAGATACCGACAAGTGGTTTATCTTTATCAAGCAGGATACCAACAAGATGCCTACGTTCGTTTCGCTGAGACGATGGAAAAATATCCTACTGGATTTGCTATTATATTTGAACTATTGCCATCCCTTGAATTTGATACTCATATTGGGGACATCATTAGAAACAACAGAGAAATTTGAAGAACATGAACTTTGAATTATCACATATTCCGCACCGACATGTGAAACCACGCTTAGCGGGTTTAACCATGGTTATGGACAAAGGACTTAGCATTCGTGAATGTGAAAACTTGATAGATGGTAGTGGTGAATACATTGATATCATCAAACTCGGTTTTGGAAGCTCCTTGATCACTCCTAAACTTGAAAACAAATTAGCTTTTTTCAGAGAGGTAGGTATGCCCGTTTATTTCGGCGGTACCTTATTCGAAGCTTTTATAGTGAGAGGACAATTTGAAGATTACCTTCGAATGCTGGATAAGTTTAAGATGGAATACGCAGAAGTATCCGACGGATCCATCACGATGCCTCATCCAGAAAAATGTCATTACATTGAGCGTTTGAGTAAACGCGTCACCGTTATAAGTGAAGTAGGATCCAAAGAAGAAGGTATTTTGATTCGCCCTAATAAGTGGATTGAAATGATGCAAGCTGAATTGGAAGCAGGAGCTTGGAAAGTAATTGCTGAAGCGCGTGAAAGTGGCACAGTAGGAATTTATCGTCCCAATGGAAAAGCGCATGTGGTGTTGATTAATAAAATTGTAGCAAAGGTGGCCCCTGAAAAAATCATTTGGGAAACACCGCAAAAATCACAACAAGCTTATTTCATCAAACTCTTTGGTGCGAATGTAAACCTTGGAAATATTTCTCCACAGGAGGCAATCGCTTTAGAAACTTTGCGTCTAGGATTACGCAGCGATACGTTCTTTCAATTTTTGGATAAGTCATTACACGCTCCAATAGTTGAAGAACCCAGCTTAGCACCAACCAAGAAAACAGAATTAAAACCGATATGAAAGAAAAAACTGTATCCGAGCTGAAGCAAATGCGTGAAGACGGAATCGATTTTCAATTGATCGATGTTCGTGAAGAGCATGAATTTGATATGTGTAATTTAGAAGGAGAATTGATTCCAATAGGAAGCCTTCTTACCGACATCGATAAAATTCGTAAAGACGTTCCCGTTATCGTTCATTGCAGAAGTGGTTCCAGAAGTGCTGCCGCTATTAACGAATTAGAAAAGCGTTTTGGCTATGAAAACCTTTACAATTTGAAAGGAGGAATCATGGCTTATAGCAAAGAGATTGATCCTAGTATTATCGTTTCTTAATTCCAAAATATGCATTCCATTCTTGACTTTATTCTCCATATTAATGACCATTTAGCCACCATGGTTACGGAATATGGTGTTGCTGTTTACGGCATTCTATTCCTCATCATTTTTGTTGAAACTGGATTGATTGTGATGCCTTTTCTTCCCGGCGATTCTTTGCTTTTTGCTGCGGGGGCTTTGTGTGCGAATGAAGCTACCGGATTAAATTTAGGAATACTCATTGGACTCTTATCCTTTGCAGCCATTTTAGGAGATAATGTAAACTATGCAGTTGGTCGATTTCTAGGTGTTCGGGCTACTGAAGTTAAGTTTCGAGGAAAGAGAATTGTCAAGCAAAAATATTTAGATGACACGCATGCATTTTTTGAAAAGCATGGTACTAAAGCCATCATCATGGCTCGTTTTATTCCTATTGTAAGAACCTTTACTCCCTTCGTTGCCGGCTTAGGGGAGATGAGTTATAAAAAGAAATTTTTACCTTACGACATTGCAGGTGGTGTATTATGGATTAGTAGTATGTCTATTTGTGGTTATTTATTTGGACAGATGCCTTGGGTAAAAGAACATTTTGAATTAGTAGTGATTATGATCATTATACTTTCTGTTCTTCCAATGGTGTTCAGTATACTAAAAAGCAAATTTTCTAAAAGTTAATGCCTCGCTTTGCGCTAATTGGAAAAAAGCTAGGACATTCTTGGTCGAAACAATATTTCACCCAAAAATTTTCGAATGCACCATGGCAAGGATATGAATACATCAACCTAGAAACCGATTCCATTGCTGAAATTCGCGATCTAGTTCACCAATATAAATTAGATGGGATGAACATTACCATTCCTTATAAACGTTCGGTTCTTCCTTTTTTAGATGGATGTACAGCGGAAGTTGAAAAAATTGGCGCGGTCAATACGGTTAAGGTTTTAGCGGATGGGAAATTAGTGGGATACAACACGGATGTTTTTGGGTTCGAAAAATCCATCACTCCCCTACTTCAATCCCATCAAAACAAAGCATTAATATTAGGCTATGGTGGTGCTTCACAAGCTGTGAAATTCATCTTACAAAAATTAAATATTTCTTTTCAGATGGTATCCCGAACAAATAAGAGTGAGAATGAGAATGAGAATGAGAATGAAAATGTTCTCAATTATGCTGATTTAACGCCTTCGCTCATTGCTGAACATACCCTCATCATCAACACCACACCTTTGGGAATGCATCCTAATTTGGAGGGTTGTCCGGATATTCCATATGAAGCCATTGGAAAGGGACATCTCCTATTCGATTTAGTTTATAATCCGCCCGAAACATTGTTTCTAAAAAAGGCTCGCCTACAAGGGGCCAAAACAAAAAGCGGAGAAGAGATGTTACATCTACAAGCTGAAAGAGCTTTAGAAATATGGACTCAAGAGTGATAAGATCTTCACGGGCTCATCTAAATAAAAATAGTATTCTTATATTTGCCCTAAATCACCAAACCTATGCAACTCGATAACAGAAATAAGTTTCTCATCCTATTCATCCTTTTAGGAGCCGTTTCCCGTTTCTTTCCAAGCCCATTCAATTTTACTCCACTTGCAGCTATGGCATTATTTGGAGGGACGTATTTGATAAATAAAAAATGGGCGTTTTTAATTCCAATAACCTCGCTATTTATCAGTGACATCATCTTTGAAATTTACAATGGAACTGGATTTTATCCCGATATGATTTTCGTGTATGGAAGTATGGCAATCATTACTTGCTTAGGATTTTACCTTCGTGGCAGAGAGCAGCGCCAAAACATTATGGTTGCATCCTTAACGGGCTCCATCATCTTCTTCCTACTAACCAATTTCGGAACTTGGACAACTGGCTATTATGGATACACTTCAACAGGATTGATGAATTGTTACGTTGCCGCAATTCCTTTCTTCAAAGGAACCTTGATCGGTGATTTATTTTATAATATCGTTTTCTTTGGCGGATTTGCTTTAGCGAAATGGATGACTCCAGTTTTGGTAAAAAGAGGATAAGCGAAAACATAATTCAAATTATGTTAATAGGTTAATATAGAGTGATAAAAAATTATTAAAAAAA
>JANOAX010000056.1:0-19189 GCA_031411335.1 Bacteroidota bacterium | reverse complement strand
GCGAATCGAGGTCATCTTCTAAATTGATAATCTCCTTCGACTTCTTTTGTTCTGTTAAATAGTTTTGCTGGAAGGAAACGGCTAAAATGGTGGCATCTCCTGTTCCTTTTAAAATAATACTTCAGGAAATTGTTTTAGATGGGTTATCGCCTTACATTAATCCACAAAGTATCATTTTAAAAGGAACAGGAGATGCCACGATTTTAGCGGTTTCCTTCCAGCAAAACTATCTAACAGAACAAAAGAAATCGAAGGAGATTATCAATTTAGAAGATGACCTCGATTCGCTAAACAATCGTTTACAACAAATAAAAAACAGAAATGCAGTGTTGACCGAAGCACAAAATTTACTTTTAGCTAATAAATCCATTGGTGGTGCAACGAACGGTGTCGTGGTAGATGAATTAGAACTCGTACTCGAATATTTTTTGAAGAAGATGAATGAATTGAAAGAAGAGCAATTGGCATCGGTTGGAAAAGAGAAAAAGCTAAACGATCAAATTAAAAAGTTGCAACAACAGTTAAATGTGATTCGCCAAAAGCAACAACAGTCTACCGGAAATATTATTGTAAAGGTGAATGTAAATTCAAAAACAAATTCAAATTTCGATTTCAGTTATGTCATTTCAAATAATGTTTCATGGTATCCTTTTTACGATATCAAAGTGAAAGATGTTAATTCTCCTGCTGAATTGGTGTACAAAGCCAAAGTAAGTCAAAGTACGGGTGAAGATTGGAATCAAGTAAAAATTGGACTGAGTACGGGGAATCCATCCATCGGAAACGATCGTCCACAAATGAGTCCATGGTATTTAAATTTCTACGCTCCCATGTATCAACTTCAAGGAGTTCGTAAAGATAATCAACGATTGGAGCAGGCACCTATGATGAGTTCAGGAGAAGCGGCCAATGATGCAAATAGTCTCAAGGAAATGACTACCATACCTGTCATGATGAATGAAAATCAATTGTCGACTAGTTTCGATATTCAAGGTGCCTACTCTATACCTTCTGATGGACAAGAGTATCAAGTAGAGGTTCAAAAGTTCACCTTAAAATCGACGTATAACTATGTTGGACTTCCAAAATTGGATGGTGATGCTTTCTTAACTGCATCGGTTACCGGTTGGGAAGAATTGAGTTTGAGTCCGGGTGGTGCCAATGTTTATTTTGATGGTGCCTTTGTTGGAGAATCTTTCATCAATCCTGCAGAAACCAGCGACACTTTAGAAATATCATTAGGTCGTGACAAGCGCATCGTGATGAAACGTGAAAAGTTGAAAGATATAAGTGGAAATAAATTTTTCGGTGGAAATAAAGAGCGCACATTGGCCTTCGACATTAGCGTAAAAAATGGAAAGAAAGAAGCGGTGACGATGGTCTTGTACGATCAAGTTCCATTGAGTAATCAGAAAGACATTGAAGTTAAAATTGAAGAGACGAGCGGCGCACAATACAATTCCGAAACTGGTGAAATAAAATGGACACTCACATTAGCTCCAGGCGAAACGGTGAAAAAGAGATTGGCGTTTAAGGTAAAATATCCAAAAGACAAACAAATCATGGGCTTGTAATAGAAGCTAAAAATAGAGAAAGGGCAGGATGAAAATTCTGCTCTTTTTTTTGCTTTTCGTGCAAGTCAAAGCCTGATTGAACACAGATTTGTTATGATGATTATGATTTTTTATGATTGCTAGTTCTGCTAATAAAGTTAATTTGGAAAATCTAACATCTAAAATCTAACAACTAACAACTAAAAACTGAAATCACAGCTCGTAGCTCACCGCATGAATAAAACAAGGGCTCTTGCTCACTTCTTCCACTTTCCCATCGGCATGCTCTACTTTTAACTTCACACGCTGACCCTTCTTATAGTTTTCCATCACTACTCGTAATCCATCGGGCGAAAGAGTTCCTTTTATCTTTTCTCCGCTTTGTTCATAGCGCAACTCATCAATGGATTTTACAGGCTCATCCAACTGAAATTGGAACTGCCTAAATTGATCAGGCATAAATACAGTATCCTGCTTCAAACTTTGACCCTTTGCCGAAAATGACATGGCGATTATGAATAAGAAGTGCGATATAAAAATGAGTTTCTTCATTGCTCTAAGTTACGAATAAATTAAATGTGCTTTGCTTTTGCTGAATATTCATTCCTTTTTTTATTTTTATCGGAATCCTCTGAACAGTAGGTATCCTTCATACTCTTAATAAGTAAACGAATAAACTTAAAACAAAATTATGGCACACGACATCGATTATCAAATTATTGGCGACGACATACAAGTAGTAGAAGTAGAAATGGATCCGGGTGAAGCCGTTCGCGCAGAGGCGGGTGCGATGCTTTTTATGGAAGATGATATTGAAATGCAAACCCATACGGGTGGTGGAATATTTAAAGGTTTGAAGCGAATGATTACCGGTGAAAGCTTCTTTATCACCACTTTTTCGAACAATGGAAACCAAAAACGAAAAATGGCTTTTGCGGCTCCCTACCCTGGCAAAATCATCGCCATCAATCCAAAAGATTTTGGAGGAAAATTTCTATGTCAGAAAGATGGTTTCTTATGTGCTGCTCAAGGCATCGAGATTAATATTGCCTTTACAAAACGAATTGGTGCCGGACTTTTTGGTGGGGAAGGTTTCATCCTTCAGGAATTATCGGGCGATGGAAATACATTCATTCATGCTGGAGGAACCATCTTAAAAAGACAATTAGCACCCGGAGAAACGCTTCGTGTCGACACAGGCTGTTTGGTGGCATTCGAACCTTCAGTGCAATACGACATTAAATTCATTGGCGGATTTCGCAATTCACTTTTCGGCGGTGAAGGATTGTTTTACGCGTTGATTACAGGTCCAGGATTGGTGTACTTGCAAAGCGTTCCCTTCTCACGTATGGCGGATCGCATTGTTGCAGCCTCACGCGTGGGTGGCGGAAGAGAAGAATCCCGAGGGTTGGGAGGCTTGTTGGGTGGGATGATAAGTGGGAAGGAATAATAACGCGAAATGCGAATGAACACGAGGGACGCGAAATGCGAATGAACACGAAATGCGAAAAAGTGAATTTCGCACCGCTTCGCGATATTAAATTCTTGGTTTAATTAAATGTTAATTTTCTATAGCAAGGTAATCAGCGAATAATTAATTAATTCACATAATAGCAAATTTCGCATTTCGTGTTCATTCGCATTTCGCTTCAGATCGCATTTCGTGTCAGATCGAATTTCGCGTCAGATCGCATTTCGTTGCGACCAGTTAATTTCTTACTACAAGTCCATCATACGCGACATTAATTCCTTTCGGCAGACCTGCTTCTACTTCTGCATGCAAACCCATCTGGTGACTGAGGTGAATTAAATATCCTTGTTCGGGAGCGAAATGCTGCATCATGTGGATGGCTTCGTCGAGGGTAAAGTGCGATATATGTGGTTCTTTGCGAAGGGCATTTAATACTAAAACTTTCGATCCGTAAATTTTAGAGTATTCTTCTTCAGGAATCGTTTTTGCGTCGGTGATGTAGGTAAAATCGCCAATGCGAAATCCGAAAATATCGAGTAAATAATGCTTTATTCGGATAGGCGTGAACGTGATGGTTCCAATTTGAAAAGATTCGTCGATAATGGTAATTAAATTCAGCTCGGGCACACCTGGATACTTAATAGCATCAAATGCATAATGAAACTCTCTTTTGATGGCTTCCTGAACTGATTTAGTAGCGTAAATATCAACGGGCTTCCGATTAATATAATTGAACGCACGAATATCATCCATTCCAGCAATGTGGTCTTTATGTTCGTGAGTGAAGAGTAATCCGTCTAATTTCTTTACTCCGTATCGAAGCATTTGTTGGCGAAAATCAGGGCCCGAATCGATTACTACCGTGGTATGTTCATCTTCCACCAAAATAGAAGTTCTTAAACGATTATCGCGGGGATCGGTGCTTTTACAGACCTCACAAGTACAAGCAATTACAGGAACACCCTGTGATGTACCGGTTCCTAAAAAGGTGATCTTCAACAAGGGACTAAGGATTTGTTGGGTTTTCGATTGAATCTTCGGCAATTACTTCTTCTGAAGAAACAGCTTCTTCTGAAACCACTGTTTCGAAATGTGTACCCGGAAACTCTTTATCAAAATTGAGTTCATCCCCCTGAATTTTATTCTTGAGGCCGATGGTTCTTAAGTCCACCTGAATAGTTCTACTTTCCACTAAAGATTGAATGATCTCCAATAAAGATTGAATTCGACTCTCTAAAACAGAAAACTTATTGATAACCACCACTTTCTTGTCTTCTAAAATACAAAAATTAGACTTGAAATTTCCTTTTTCATAGCGAACGTCGTAGCCCGATTGCTCCAACACTTCCTCTAATTTCTTTAAATATGCGGGGGTAAATTTTGCCATAACTGTCCTACAAAAGTCGTGATTTTTATGCTCTGAACAAAAAAAAATAGATTGTTAATTATTAACATTCGATGTATTTGCTTTTTGAGTCCAAATTTCCACTCTTTTTATATTCCTTTGCACCACGAAATTGTATTCGGATTAAAACGAAATTCTTTACTATGTTATTGGGTATCCCCTTAGAAACCAAAGATCGAGAGTGTCGCGTAGCCCTCACTCCAGATATTTGCGGACAATTAATTGAATCAGGCTTTACCATTCAACTCGAAAAAGGTGCTGGATTAAAGTCATATTATCCTGACGATCAATATACCGCTAAAGGTGTTCAACTTGTTAATGACGCTGCTGCCATCTATTCCAATTCAGATGTGGTATTGAAAGTAAATGCTCCAACCGCTTCCGAAATTTCAGGAATGAAAAAGGGAGCTATTTTGATGTCCTTCATGTGGGCAGGAACCAATCCTGAGCTGATTGAAAATTGTGCGAAGCAAGGAATCTCTGCATTTTCGGTAGATGCAATTCCGCGAATCTCCAGAGCACAAAAGATGGATGCGTTAAGTTCACAAGCGAACTTAGCTGGCTACAAAAGTGTAATCATGGGCGCCAATGCCCTTGGAAAAATATTTCCGATGTTGATGACGGCGGCTGGAACCATCAAGCCTTCCAAAGTGCTCATCTTCGGAGCGGGTGTGGCAGGACTCCAAGCCATCGCTACTGCAAAACGTTTAGGTTCTATTGTGGAAGTGACGGATATTCGTCCAGAAACAAAAGAGCAAGTAGAATCATTAGGAGGGAAATTCATCATGGTAAGTGATGATGACTCTATCAAAATTGAAGGTGGATACGTGAAAGGTGTATCGGATGAATTCTTAAAAAAACAACAAGAGCTCGTTTCTAAACACGTTGCCACGGCAGATTTAGTCATCACTACAGCCCTCATCCCAGGAAGAAAAGCGCCTGTTCTCGTAACTGAAGACATGGTAAAAAGCATGAAATACGGATCAGTCATAGTAGACATGGCCGTGGAGCAAGGCGGAAATTGTGTGTTAAGCGAATTGAATGCAACGGTAGTGAAACACGGAGTTACGATTATTGGTGAATCAAATATCCCTTCTCTCCTACCCTTAAACGCAAGCGACCTGTATGCTAAAAACATACAAACATTTCTCCTTCATTTAGCCACGAAAGATGGGTTTAAATGGGAGATGGAAGAAGAAATAACCAAAGGGTCCTTGTTGGTACATAATGGCGTTACTACCGCTACGAAGTAGTTAGGTGAATAGAGATTATTTTCCACGAAAGTGATAATTGGTGGGTTGGTGAGTTGGTGAGTTGGTGGGTTAGTGTCGCAAGTCTTCTCGATAGTAAATTGCTTCGCTACGCAGAGGAACATAGGAAATGAAGATAAATTATAATTATACTATAGAATTAATAGAAGCTAAAAGCAAATCTGAATATTAAAATTGAACAAACAAATGAACTTTTATATAAAACACTTTAACTTAATTAAACAATGTCTCAATTATCTGAACAATTAAGAAAACAAACAAAAGAAATGGCGATCAGCGCCATCTTATTAACAAGGAAACTTCCTCAAAACGATGAGGGATGGACCATTAAAAAACAACTCATAAGATCCGCTACTTCTGTGGCAGCCAATTACAGGTCGGCTTGTAGAGGAAGAAGTGATCGAGAATTCTATTCTAAATTATGTATTGTTGTTGAAGAGCTAGATGAATCAATGTTTTGGTTAGAGTTAACTGAAGACATTGAATTAATTCGTCAAAATGATGTTCAGCCAGTGATGGATAAAATGAATAAATTATTGAAAATATTATCTGCTGCAAAAAGCACCCTAAGAAATAAAATAAATCCTAAAGAATTAGATTAAAGAATAGCTGGTTGATTTAAATCAATCTTACTCACGAATCCACCAACCCACCAACTCACCAATCCACCAATTAAAAATTAACATGGAAAATATAATCAACCTTGTATCTGATCACCGCGAAATGCTCTATTTCGTCATCTTATCCGTATTTGTCGGAATTGAAGTAATTGGTGGTGTTCCTACCGTACTGCATACCCCTCTCATGAGCGGTGCAAACGCCATTCACGGTGTAGTTATCGTGGGTGCCATTTATGTGATGTTAAACATCGACCCTTCTAATGTCTTTGCACTCGTGCTTGGATTTTTAGCCGTACTACTCGGAACATTAAATGTGGTGGGTGGCTTTGTAGTGACCGATCGCATGTTAGAGATGTTCAAGAAAAAATAATAGTATAATATTTAATATATAAAGATTATGAAGAGCTCCCTGCTCGAAATTTGCTACCTCTTTGGCTCTGTCACTTTCATCGTTGGATTGAAAATGATGGGAAATCCGAAGACAGCACGTAGAGGAAATTTATATGGTGCCTTAGGAATGGTGGTTGCCATTTTCGGAACTATTTTCCTCTTCGAAAAGAAAGATCACGCTGGAAATGTAGATACTGCATTTGTTGTTCCTGCCATGGTGTATTACCTCATTTTTGGAGCCATCGCGCTCGGAACGGTTATCGGTTGGTTAACCGCCAAGCGTGTTCAAATGACCAAGATGCCTGAATTGGTTTCTATGTTTAATGGAATGGGTGGTGCTTGTGCTGCTTTGATTGGGTTGATGGAATATCAACATAATCTAGATAGCACAGGAGCCTTGGCAGCTATCATCGCTGGAATGGTGATTGGTACCGTTTCCTTCAGTGGATCCGTGATCGCTTATTTGAAATTGAATGGAACGATGAATAAACCCATTCGTTTGCCTCAATACAATATCATCAATACCATTTTTATGATTTCATTGGTTGCTTTTGGAACCTGGATGGTGATGATGAAACCAGATAATATGGCTATTTTGTATGCTTTGTTTTTTGCAGCTATCGTTTATGGTATTCTGTTTACGATCCCCATTGGTGGTGCGGATATGCCCGTTGTTATTTCTTTGCTAAACTCATTTACCGGATTAGCCGCAGCTTTTGGTGGATTCCTTTACGACAATAAAATTATGCTTACTGGTGGAATCTTGGTTGGTTCTGCAGGTACACTATTAACACTCGTGATGTGTAAGGCGATGAATCGACCGTTGAGTAATGTGATTTTTGGTGCCTTTGGAGCCACTGGAGCCACTGGAGATCGCGAAATGAGTGGAAACATTAAAGACATCAATGTAAGCGACACAGCGGTTCTAATGAATTATTCGAAGAAAGTCGTGATAGTACCTGGATACGGATTGGCCGTAGCACAAGCACAACACGTCATTCATGAGTTAGAAATGATTTTGGAAGAACGTGGAGTAAGTGTAAAATATGCCATTCATCCTGTTGCAGGTCGTATGCCCGGACATATGAACGTGCTTTTAGCAGAGTCCAATGTTTCTTACGATAAGTTGGTGGAGATGGAAGACATCAATCCAGAGTTTACATCGACCGATGTAGTGTTAGTCGTAGGAGCAAATGACGTAGTAAATCCAGCTGCCCACAATGATCCGGCCTCTCCAATTTACGGTATGCCCATCCTCGACGTCGAAAACGCTGCTCACATCATCGTAAACAAACGTTCGATGAATGCGGGTTATGCAGGTATCGAAAACGAACTCTTCTTCAACCCCAAAACGAATATGTTATTTGGTGATGCGAAAACTGTTTTGACGAAATTGGTGGCGGAATTGAAAGCTTTATAACGCGAAATGCGAATAAACACGAAATGCGAACTGACGCGAAATGCGAATAAACACGAAATGCGAAAGAATGCGAAATGCGAACTGACGCGAAATGTAGTCTGACGCGAAATGCGAATAAACACGAAATGCGAAATAATGCGAAATTTGTTTTTGTTGTTTTCTGGATTCTCCTATTCCGACTAAAGTTAAGTTATTAATTGAATATTAAATATAAATACGCGAAGCGGTGCGAAATTGATTTTTCGCATTTCGTGTTTATTCGCATTTCGTGTCCAACAGAATGTGATGCGAAGCGTAATTCCTATTACTTAGAAACTAATTATTTTACTCCCCTCCCCTTCCATCGCGGCTACCATCCTTCCAATGGGCTTCCAACATCTTTGATCGATATCGTTATCTTTAAACAAAACTAAAAGTTCAGGAACATTTTTCTCATCAATAGCAATCAGTAATCCCCCACTGGTTTGCGGATCACATCCTAAATGCAATTCACGAGCTCCTGGCTCTTGAATTAGATGACCGTAACTATTCCAATTTCTATAGGTGATGGCAGGAATGGTGAATTGATCCATATAAACATCTAAATTTTCTAATTCAGGAATGGCATTTAAATCAAGCTGTGCAGCCAATCCGCTTCCTCGAGCCATCTCTAGTAAATGTCCAAATAAACCAAAGCCCGTGACGTCAGTGAGCGCATGTACGCCTTCAAATCCTGCTAACTGTGCACCAATTTTATTTAAAGTAGTCATGGAGTTGATGGCATGCTGCATATCGACGGGTTGCGCCTTGCCCATCTTTTCGGCAGTGGTGATAATTCCTACGCCCAATGGCTTCGTTAAAAAGAGAAGGTCTCCCTCTTGTGCAGTATCATTACGCAGTAAATGTTTTGACTGAATAATTCCATTCACAGCTAATCCAAAAATAGGTTCCGGACTGTCAATGCTATGTCCACCAGCCAAAGGAATATTAGCTGCTTCACAAATACTTCTTCCTCCTGAAATCACTTTTGCTGCAATTTCAGGAGCTAATTTGTCGATGGGCCATCCGAGAATAGCAATGGCTAAGTTAGGTTGTCCACCCATTGCATAGATGTCAGAAATCGCATTCGTAGCAGCAATTCTACCGAAGTCGTAGGGATCATCTACAATAGGCATAAAAAAATCGGTGGTGCTGATTAATGCAAATCCATTTCCAATCTCTAAAACTGCTGCGTCGTCACGTGTAGCATTCCCTACAAGTAAATTCGGATACTCTTTATGACTTTCATTGCCTTTTAAAATTTCATCTAACACAGCTGGTGCAATCTTACAACCGCATCCATATCCATGACTAAACTGTGTTAATTTGATGGGCTCACTCATCTTCACTTTTGCTATATATTAATTAATAATTTGCTTTTTTGCCAATAATAATTTTCGAACACCTACGTCTGGATCTGTCCACAGAAAGGGAACTTTTATACATGTATTATTTTCTCTCTTCGAATTACTGTAAGTGTACGTTTTGTCATAGTAATCTAGAATAATTTCTAGCCATTGAGGAAGATCATTTTCCATTAAAAATTCTATTGCACGCTTCATATGTTGACCACCTAAACGCTTTTCAATTCTTCGTGTTTGCTCTTCGAGTAAGTGGATAGAAAAAATTCCATATTCTCTTAATATTCGCTCTGATCTTTCTTCTGTACTGACTTCCAACTCTACCACTTTTGCCTTTCTCATTTGTGCAAATAAGAATTCTGGAATCGTGATTTGACCAATATTTCGACTCTCGTTTTCTAGCCAAAGAATTTCATTTGTATTGACGGAAGATAATTGCTCTGCTAATAAATTTTCGAAATATTCTTGTCGAGGTTGTTCGGGCATTCCAAGTAAACCGAATGCAGATCCTTTGTGACAAGCTAAGTGTTCAAGGTCGATAGTTTGTTCTTGAAGTGCATTTAGTTTTTGCAAAACTTCCGTCTTGCCACTCCCTGTCATCCCTCCTAAAATTAAAATTTTATACGGTTGCTGAAATTGATTCAAAACCCAATTACGATAAGATTTATATCCTTTCTCGAGCAATGTCACTTTCATTCCCATCATGCGAATGAGCCATGCCATGATATTACTTCTCATTCCACCTCTCCAACAATACAAAAACACTTCCTTGTCACCAGCTAAATCGCGAACCATTTTTAATTTCTCATGAAACAACGGACCCACTAATTCAAATCCTTTTAATATAGCTTCTTCTCTTCCTTTTTCTTTGTAGATGGTACCAATGATATGTCGATGTTCGTTATTCAATAATGGCAATGAAATGGCACCTGGAATACAAGCTTTCTCAAACTCCTTTTCACTGCGGGTATCAAAAAGTACCGCATTTCTCACTCTTCTTTGCTCTAAAAATTTTTCTATGGGAAGTATGTTCACTGACATGATGCAAAATTACATAAAGCACTTCAATGATTAATACTTGAATATTAGACACTTTTTATTAATTTTGCTTTTGTATTGTTGCAAATCAAATTGTTATAATTATATTTGAAATACATCCAAATTATGACTAATTTAGAACAAATACCAAATTATGCTAAGTAAAAAGAAAGTAATTGACTCTATAAAAAATCTCCCTGATTCATTTTCGCAAGAAGAATTAATTGATCGAATTATTCTATTGGAAAAAATTCAAATTGGAATAGATCAAGCTAAAGCAGGTAAAACTTATTCTTTAAAAGAAGTTGAAGAAAAGTTAAAAAAATGGTTGAAGTAAAAGTTACTGATAAAGCAATTTCAGATATTGAGTTGTTAGCAAATTATATTGCTAAAGACTCTATTAAATTTGCGGGAATTACTGTTCAAAATATATTTGAAGCTATTAATTATATTGTAGATTTTCCTGAAATTGGCAGGATAGTTCCAGAGCTAAACCAAAAATCCATTAGAGAAATTATTTTAGGAAATTACAGAATAATTTATTGGATTAATTCTAAAACAAAAATTGACGTAATTGCAATTCATAATTCATCCCGAAAACTAACTAAGACCTATTTACGAAAAAGAAAAAAGTAAACGACTTTTTATATTCCATCAAAAAAAGAAGGGAGAACCCCCCGGTCCTCCCCTATCGTTAACCCAATTACGGGAAATTTTCTTATTAATTGAGATTGGGATCTTCTGGAAAATTAGCGAGAATCGCATATTCATTTCCCATACTTCTCAATACTTCACTCCACAATGAGCGTGGATTATTTGCGAATGTAAATTCACGGTTTGCTTTAAAAACTAACCACGATTTTTCTTTCATCTCATGGTCGAGTTGTTTAGGCTCCCATCCTGAATACCCAGCGTAGAAACGAATCTGATCAGGTTGAATTTGTTTTGTGTCTATTAAGAACTTTAATTGATCGTAATCCCCGCCCCAGAAAATGCCATTCAAAATTTCTTTCGATCCTTCTAGCAAGTGTCCTACGGTGTGTATGTAGAACAACGTATCCGTTTCAACCGGACCGCCAAAGTAAAGTGGTGCTTTAAACTCTGGAAAATCATCAACTGCATCATTCAAACTTACATCGGTAGGTTTATTTAAGATAAAACCCAGCGTTCCTTTTTCGTCGTGCTCACTTAGAAGAACCACTGCTCTCTTAAAATAAGAATCTAATAGAAAGGGTTCAGATATTAGTAAACTGCCTTGGACCGGTTTATTTAGCTTTTTCATACCTCTTGATTTTTACACTTGTTCAACAATCGCCGTTTTGGGTCCTCTCGAGCTAATTTGAGAGGGTGAAACTAGTACACTTCTCTTAATTTTTGATCGACTAAAAACATGCCAGCTTCTACTTAATACGGAAATGCTTCGCCAACAGTTTGTAAAAAAATCAACATCGACTGGTATTTTTTCAATAGCATTGATAATGAACAGTGAATTTATTTTGACTGATTATCCTTTACCTTTGTCCTCCATGGAGCATATTAATCAGTATCTGCAAAACACTAGAAATCAATATGATAAAGGTGTGTTGATTGAGAATCAATTACATGAGAATCCATTAGTTCAATTTGAGATTTGGATGCAGGAAGCCATCGCTGCTCAACAACCAGAGCCTAATGCTATGGATTTGAGTACGGTATCGGAAGGCAAGCCCAGTTCCCGAATTGTTCTATTAAAAGGAGTGGATGAAAAAGGCTTTGTTTTCTATACCAATTACGACAGTAAGAAGGGAATTGAGATGTTGGGGAATCCTCAGGTCTGCCTCAATTTTTTCTGGCAGGTTCAGGCACGTCAAGTGCGGATTGAAGGGAAAGTGGAGAAAGTGTCGGCAGAAGAAAGCGATAGTTACTTCCAATCTCGTCCTAGAGAGAGTCAAATTGGGGCTTGGGCTTCCACCCAAAGCAGAGTGATTAAAAGTAGAGCTGAGCTTGATGAAAGTGTGGCTCAAATCGAGAAAGAATACGAAGGTAAAGTGATTCCGCGTCCTGCACACTGGGGAGGTTATCGCTTGATTCCCGAAAAAATTGAATTTTGGCAAGGACGACCCAATCGACTTCACGATCGTTTTCTCTATGAAGATTCACCTGCAGGTTGGATGGTATTTAGATTGTCGCCTTAGAAATTTCAAGTATTATTAAATATAAAACGGAGACGTTCGTTTACCTAGTGACTCTAAGTTTAACACTAGAGTACACTAGAGAACACTAGAGAATTCAAAAAAAATCTTGAGATCACTAGAAAAACTTAAGTAAACTAAAGTACACAGTTTAATGTTCATCATAAAACAAATTGACTAAGTGCTCTCGTATGTTTGTCGCGAGGCTTCGCTATTAGATGAAAGTTTAAGCATGAAATACTTATTACTCGAAATGAAAAAGATTATTGGCACATTAACGTTCTAGCCTCTCCCCAACCCCTCTCCAAAGGCGAGGGGCTATAGAAAAATCAAATTCCTCAAGTGACCTCTTGTGACCTTTAGTGCCTACGTGTTTAAAAAAGCTTAAACCTTATTGTAATTTAAATCCAAAAAATGACATTACGAATTATTATCTTCATTCTCATTCTTCTTGCACTCGATTTCTACGTTTTTCAAGGGTTCAAATTCGCATTTAGAAATACATCCCTAACAACACAAAAAATTGTGAGTGTTGCTTTTTGGAGTTTAACAGTCTTTACGATTTCTGTTTTACTGGCTATGATAATCAAAGATTGGTCGACTTGGCCAAAAGCAATTAAGACGTATGCTGGAGCGATGGTATTCATCATCACTTTTTCCAAGTTGTTTATCCTTTTATTTTTATTGACAGATGATATTTTCAGAGGAGTAAAATGGGCGTATGAAAAAATATTTACTGGAAAAGAAACCATTGACCCGTCCGCAATTCCAGCCATTCTCAATAAAGGAATCTCTCGCTCCGATTTTTTAGTGCGAAGTGGTTTAGTAGTAGCAGCTCTTCCTTTTGTAGGATTGATTTGGGGAATGGTAAAAGGAGCTTATGACTATCAGGTAAAAACTATAAAATTGAATTTGGCAAATCTTCCAAAAGCTTTTCACGGATATAAAATCATTCAGATTTCTGATTTGCACGTGGGGAGTTTCGTTAGTACGGAACCGTTAGAAGAAGCAGTGCGCATCATCAATGAACAAAATGCCGATATCATTCTATTCACAGGCGATTTAGTAAACAATCGCTCGGATGAATTGAATATGCACAAAGCGGCTTTGTCAAAATTAAAAGCGAAGCATGGTGTGTTTTCTACTCTGGGAAATCATGACTATGGTGATTATGTTCAATGGGATTCCGATGAGTTGAAACGTGAAAATTTGGCTACTTTAATTGCAGGTCATAAAGAGATGGGCTGGAATATCTTGATGGATGAACATCGTCATATTGAAAAAGACGGCGAAATAATTACACTCATCGGTGTACAGAATTTTAGTATGCATTTACGATTTCCGAAGTATGGAAGTTTACCAAAAGCGACAGAAAATATTCAATACAGTGATTTCAATATTTTACTTTCTCACGATCCAAGTCACTGGAGAGGTGAAATCATAAAAGATTTCCCAAAAATTGATCTCACCTTAGCTGGCCATACACACGGATTTCAGTTTGGTGTCGATTTACCTAATTTTAAATGGAGTCCAGTGCAGTATATTTACAAAGAATGGGCAGGACTCTACACAGAGGGAAAGCAACATCTTTACGTCAACCGTGGACTTGGTTTTCTAGGCTACCCTGGACGTGTGGGGATATTGCCTGAAATTACGTTGATAGAACTCCATAGGAGTTAATTCAGAATTAAGAATGCAGAATTCAGAATTTCTCCACCCCTTCTTTTTTCTTCGCTCTCTCTCAATTTGTCGCTACTGCCTTCGAAGGACACAGGCAGTAAAAGGATAATATTAAATTTCTCGACCTAACATACTAAAAGTATCCTTGTGTCTCAGCATAGAATTCTGAATTCTGAATTCTGCATTCTTAATTCTTAATTATCTTTGCCCATGCTTCCTACACTCTATTTAATTCCATCTACCCTCGGTGCTGAAAATGTAAATGATTTTTTGCCAGAAGGTACACTCAACATTATTCGCAATTTAAAACATTTTATTGTTGAAGATTCAAAAACGGCTCGCGCTTTTCTGAAGACATGTAATATTGTATATGCACAAAGTGATTTAAGCGTCGAGGTGCTCGACAAACACGATCCGAATCAAAATATAGCTCAATTGATGTTGCCACTTAAGGAGGGCATTTCTATGGGCGTATTGAGTGAGGCTGGTTGTCCGGGCGTAGCGGATCCAGGAGCCTTGGTCGTGGCGGAAGCACATCGAATGGGCGTGAAAGTAGTTCCTTTGGTTGGACCCTCTTCCCTACTCCTCGCCTTGATGGCTTCAGGATTGGAAGGACAACGTTTTTGCTTTCATGGATATATTACGATCGACAAGACAGAGCGCATGAAGAAAATTCAGCGTATGGAAGAAGCCGCCAAAACAAGAAAAGAAACACAGCTTTTTATAGAAACTCCCTATCGCAATAATCAAGTCCTATCTGATTTACTTCAACATCTCGGTGGAGAAACAAAACTTTGCCTCGCGGTATCCATCAACACTCCAGATGAGATAATCCGTACTTTAAAAGTTAAAGAATGGAAAAACAATAAACCCGAGTTGCATAAGTTACCCACTGTTTTTTTAATTGGAGTTTAGATGTTGGATGTTAGATGTTAGATGTTAGATTTTTGCAGTTGGTTACGATGCTTAGCGATTAGATTTTATGATTTAGCCTTAAATAACCTTCAAATATTAGCGAATTCGCGTATTAACGTATTAGCGAATTATCGTATTCGTAATTCGTATATTCGTATCGATTCGTAATTCGTAACCTACTCTCCTATCGCTACATTCACTTTTTCTATAATTTCCTTTTCAATTTGCACAGCTTCGCTCTCAATTTTCATTGCTCTAGCAAGTATCTTTTCTAAATACGCTTTATCACTAAATCCCGAAGCATTGATTCGAACATTCATGTGCGCTCCCAACACCGCAGTTCTTGCGCAGAGTGCACCCACTCCTGCATCGGTGATGGAATTCGGATTTCCCTTTTCAACCATCGCTTTCATGACTTGCATACTTTGAAGCGTCACTTCCATTACTTGAAATGGTATTTCAATAGCAAACTTTGTAGCAGCTTGTACCGCTTCTTTGCGAATTACTTTCTCTTCATCGGTACCTTTTGGTAATTTAAAAGCTTCCAAAATCATATTGAATGCACGCGTATCTTCATCCACCAAATGCATTAATTGCTTTTTGAACTGTTGACCTTTCTCCGCCCAATCACTGAATTCTTCCCATGAGTCCTCCCATCCTTTTTTGGATGCACTTAAATTCGCAACCATGGTTCCTAATGACACACCGAGCGTTGCTACATAAGCCGAAATTGATCCACCTCCAGGTGCAGGAGATTCACTCGCTGTTTCATCGGCAAATGCGTCCAAATCCATATCAACTAATCGCTTTTGTGCTGCTTCTAATTGATATTCGATGATGCGTTCTTGCGGATTGAAAAGTCCGAGTTCATCTAAGCCCATCGATTTTACTGCGATGTGAATGAGTTCTTCATCACTTACTCCTGCACTTAACTTTTGTTTTTTGAGAAAATATCTTCCAGCCTCTAACATCGAAGAAAGTGGAACGAGTCCAACTAATTCAGATCCGGTTACTCTTTGTCCTCGACGATAAGCACTCTCAAAACACTCTTCAAATACGAGATGCAAAGGCGTTTCTCTGAATTGAGTAATGTTGATGGATACTTGCGCAATTCCATATTCTTCGATATACCATCCAATGGCCTTCACCCCCTTCAAAGTTCCAGGAATTCGCACTTCATTTCCTGCAGCATCCAATACTTTTTTTCCATTTTCATCCACTTTCACTCTACCCGCTTCACGAATATCAAAAGCAACACTATTTGCGCGCTTCACTGATTTTGTATTGAGGTTAACATTATACGCGATAAGAAATTCACGCGCTCCAATCACAGTTGCACCAGTCTTCGCAGAAAATACTTCAGGACCAAAATCCGGTTTCCATTGTGGCTCATTTATTTTTTTGAAAAACCCTTCGTATTCTCCTGCACGGATAATGGATAGGTTACTTCTTTCTTTGTTAGATTGTGCTTCTTCATAGAGGTAAATCGGAATTTTTAATTCTTTACCTACTCTTTCTGCTAACTTTTTGCTCCATGCAGCTGTCTCTTCCATGGTAATATTTGCAATGGGTATAAATGGACAAACGTCGGTAGCTCCCATTCGAGGATGTTCGCCTTTATGTTTGCTCATGTCGATGAGTTGTGCAGCCATCTCAATGCCTCTAAAAGCGGCTTCCACAACCGCATCCGGCTCTCCCACGAGCGTCATCACGGTACGATTGGTAGCTTTGCCGGGATCAACATTTAAAAGTTTAACACGATCAACAGAACGAATCGCATCTGCAATTTGCTGTACAATTTTTTCGTCGCGTCCTTCGCTGAAGTTAGGAACACATTCAATGAGTTGTTTCATGATGGGTGAATTCTATTGTAATGTTTATTTTATTTGATTTCTTGCTTTGATGTAATCGCTAACCAGGTAAGCAATGAGTTTCCCGGTTTTTAAATCGGTTTTTATATGTGACAAGATGGGCGCGGCTTCTGCGAGATGGAAATATTTTACATCGGAATTTGTTGCTACCCAATGAACGTATTGTCGAGCTTGAATGGTACTAATTCCACTTGATGTTTTTGCACTGGATGGAATATTCTGAATGATATCGAAATCCAGTTCGAGTCCGACGGGAATTCCTTTATTGAATTGTACCGCTTTCATCACGGCTTCCTGAAAAGTTATTTCTTCTCTAACAAAAATCTCTTCGAACCAAGTTGCTTGCAATTTTTTGTTGTGGATGAAATCATCCATCACTTGAGAAATATTGAAGATTTCATGTAATCCAATAATAGCATAACGCTGTAAATATTCATCATTCACAGCATAGCTAAATGCATTTCCACTGTGTCTTCCTTCCAATCTTCTGAAGTCGCTATGTGCATCGCAATTGATACACCCTATTTCTTGTTGGCTATTATCTTTCATAGCTATAGACAATCCCTTCAACAATCCGTAAGCATTATTATGTCCACCACCAATGATGATAGCTTCTTTTCCAGCATCAAAAATGGATTTTAAAATTGGATGCACTACTTCGTCGATTTCAGAAACAAGTTCTCTAGCCCGTTGCAACGACTCCGTATTCTGAACATCCAAATTTTTCATTTCATTCATCGCCTCTGAAAAGTCAATATGTCCCAAGACGATAAGTTCATCTCCAAGAAAACGAGCATTGCTCTGAATATTGAGCAATGTACTTAAGGCAGGCTGCCAAGCAGAATAGGCTCCTCCTCTTCCAAAATTAGCACGAATACCGATGTCTTCAGGAAGACCGAGCAATACATAACGACCAGGCATATCCGTCAATGCTTGTTGCCAATTCTGTTTTCGATCCCAGGGAATGGTTTTTACATTTTCGCCCAATCGGATTTCTCCAACTCGAGGTCGGGTAATTTCATTGATTTTTAAATGGTCGTAAACGACTAATTCCATGGTATAAATCGTCTATTGAAATTCACCATTTAACATCACCGATTCAATCAAATCACTACCAAAAGAATAAGGTAGTGAAGCAAGCGAAGGCAATTTTTTTGTGATAAATAAATTAGCTTGCTTTCCTTTCACAAAACTTCCTGCTTGATCCATCACGCCCATCGCATAAGCACTATTGAGTGTGGCAGCATTAATGGCTTCCTCTGGACTCATCCCTAAATACAAACAAGCGAGTGTACAAACGAAAGACATTTTTCCGCTCGGACTTGATCCCGGATTAAAATCAGAAGCAAGCGCTACAGGTAATCCAGCATCAATCATTTTACGAGCTGGTGGATAATGAATTTTCAAAAAGAAAGCAGTACTCGGCAATAAAGTAGGCATCGTATCACTATCGAGTAAACATTTAATTTCGTCGTCACCAGTACATTCGAGATGATCAACGGAAAGCGCATTGTGTTTCACTCCAACTTGAATTCCCCCTGAAAAATCCAATTCATTCGCATGAATTTTCGGGCGTAATCCACGCTTTACACCTGCTTCTAAAATTCGATCTGTTTCTTCTACCGTAAAGAATCCACGATCACAGAAAACGTCATTGTAATCAGCGAGACCTTCGTCAGCAATTACAGGAATCAATCTATTTACGAGTAAATCGATGTACTCAGATCTCTTTTCTTTAAACTCAACTGGCAATGCATGTGCTCCTAAAAAAGTGGATTTAATTATCAACGGAGATGATGCTTTCAACCTTTTAATGACACGAAGCATTTTTAATTCTGCTTCATACGTAAGTCCGTAACCACTTTTAATTTCAATGGCACCCGTTCCAAAATGAATTACTTCTTCGAGTCGTGCAAAGGCTGCATCATACAACTCCGACTCATCGGTATTTTGCAATAGTTTGGCTGAGTTTAAAATTCCTCCTCCATTACGAGCAATTTCTTCG
>JANOAX010000055.1:0-2760 GCA_031411335.1 Bacteroidota bacterium | reverse complement strand
ATGCAAGGGTCGGTATGAACAAATACTTCCACATGATTTTCCACATCCAAATTTAACACATGTTCTAGTTTCTTGGTGTGTTCATGTACTTTGTCGAGCGGATAATAATACGGCAAGGTGAGATGACAATCAACATGGAGATAATGTCCGAACTTCTGAAGCCTTAAATTATGAATATCGATCCATGAATCCTCGCGATACTGCTGAAGCGATGTCGTGATGTTTTCAATCGTGGTCATGTCTGCTTTGTCGAGCAAATGATTAATGGATTCTCTCAATAATTTAATTCCACTGCTCATAATATGTAAAGCTAAAAGTATGGCTAATGTTGGATCAATCCAATCCCAACCTGTAAATTTATAAGCTAAAAGACCAATAATTAATCCACCACTCGTGATTGCATCTGCCTTAAAATGTTGTCCATCGGCCTTTAAAATTGCTGAGTTGTTTTCATCGCCTTTCCGTCTTAAAAATCGACTCATCCACCACATTCCAATGGTTGAAACGATCGTTAAAATGATACCCAAATCAACGTTTTGCAATTCATGCGGAATAAAATAATGCTGAACCGCATTAATGATGATATACATTCCAGTCCCAAAAATTAGTGCTCCTTCAAAGCCAACAGCCAAGTATTCAATTTTTCCATGCCCGTAAGGATGATCAGCATCCTTCAATTTTGAAGCATAGAATAAACTATAGAGAGCAAAAAAACTGGTGGCAATGTTGATGAGTGATTCTAATGCATCACTCAAAATAGCGCCGGACTTTGAAAAATACCATGCAGAAAATTTCACCAACATGATGATGAATGAAAAGAACAACACCCAACGAATGGCGCTCACTTTTGATTTAATATTTATGGGAGCTGTTTTTCTCATAAAGAGGAAGAATAAAGATAATGAATTATGGAAACGATTCCGATGAGCCCTATTAAAATCAATACAATTTTGCGAAACATCTCTTGACTAATTCTTTGCAACAATTTTTTTCCAATCACCGAACCTACAAAGGAAACAACAATAAGCATAGGAATATAGGAATATTCTTTTGCTTGCAAATAATCATTTCCCAAATAAATAATTGCGCGCGTTACATCAACGCCCATATCAATCGCTGCGGAAGTGGCTACAAATGCAGATTTTTCGAGGTTGTAAGCTGCCATGGCTGCTCCACGAACCGCTCCGCCAGTGCCAATGAGTCCGGCTAAAAATCCAGCAATGCTCCCTCCTGCTATTGCATTTTTTGGTGTAGGTGTTATTTCTAGTTTTGGTTTGAGTAAGAAAAGCAATGAAAAGGCAAGAAGAAAAATTCCAAGCATCAAAGCTCCGTAAGTAAAGATTAAGTACACCGATGCAAATGCCCCAATGGATACTCCAATAATTCCTGGAATACCGAAAAGTTTGAAAATTTTGAAGTCGATGTGTTTTCTGAAAAGAATGAGTTTTGAAAGATTGCTAAAGATGTGCAGTAAAGCCGTAAGACCTAATACAATTTTTGGCTCAAAGAAAAAGGTAGCCAAGGGAACAAAGAATACAGAGGAACCAAAGCCGCCAACGGTACCTATAATTTCTGAAATTAAGGCTAAAATGTAAAATACAATCATCGTTTTAAAAGATGAGATGATCCAAACTAAACACATCCGCTTCTGCAGGAAGTAAGAGCAGAATGATCAGTAAAATGAGTCGAGGGAAAATATGTTTTAGATCTAATACGGGTTGAATTAAACTCATTCCGATCACGACAAAGAGTAAATCAATGCCTAGTAAATAAATACATGCATATTTATAAAGCCCTAAAATCAACAATCCTCCCGCAATGAATTCTATCCACGAGGTGAGAAATAAAAATACTTTAGTAAAATTTTCGGGCAATCCAATCTTTTGAAAGGAAGGAAGAATAGCTGCATTCACTTCCGTCTTTCCAACATTAAAAATTTTATCGTACCCCTGAATACAGAATAAAAATCCAACAATAAGTCGGGTGATTAAGCTCGCAAATTCAACAGGGTCTATCCAATGTGTAATCATCTTATTGAGTTGATGATAAAAGTATTAAAAAACGAGGTAGGAAATACCTTCATTAACTGATTAAGATTATTTCATTTAATGACGAATCTCATCTTTCTCATTCCATTCGATGCAAGAATTGTTTTTACAATAATCATCAACCGTAATTGAATACTGCATAATATTTCCAATATCAACCGATTTCTTCCATCGAAGAAGCCCCGACTTCGCATCAAAATAAGCCAATTTCCATTGTTGATTTTCGGTAACACGGTAACTCTTAATTCCCGATTGTTTATCTTCAATTACACACCCATAATAAGTTTGAAGGTCGACACTGTCGGTGAACATAAAAACTGGTCCAATGGTAGGCGCTATGGTATCCATTCCGACGGTATAGGATCCGGCTTTACGGGTTCGTCCTTTTAAAATATTTTCGATAACGGTATCGGCAGGAATGTATTCTTCCACCCATTTTGTTAGCGGGTTGACTCTCAGAAAAAGATATTTCTCCAATGGAATTTCGGGAATCGGCTGGAATGGAATTTGAATTTTAGCAGCTAAATGCAAGGGAACTTTCAGTGAATCGAGGATGGAATAAATTCCGGATTGAAACTGATTCGATTCTTGAAAGCCAATTTTTGTAAGTGGTAATTCTTGATACAAAGCATTGGCAGGCAAATTCAATTTCATCTCATTCTTTCCTTCTTGTTCGAAGGTTTCATGGATACGAATCACATTTCGAATTTTC
>JANOAX010000054.1:0-51796 GCA_031411335.1 Bacteroidota bacterium | reverse complement strand
AGACGCCATTAATGGCGTCTCTACACATTTCATATTAGCAGTCAAAACCAAGAGCAAAATTGTTGCTAAACCTTTAAATTAGCCTGACGCTTATGCGATAGCTATCGGGAGATAAACAGTGTGAGAGCGGAGAATTGTAGAAAGAGCTGGGAGAGACAGAGTGTAAACTTTGTGCCTTCGCAAAAGAAATTAGCATTGCGCAGCTTTAGCGCCTTTGCGAGAAAAATTAGCGAAGAGAAAATATTTCCTATGATTTGGAATTTCTTTCTTAGAAAGAAACCTTTTCTGAAAAAGCATTTAGTCAAACAAAAAAACAACAACGCCTTCGACATTGCTGACGAAGGCGTTTACTTATTAGTTGGATGGTTCCGAAGTATATCGGGATGAATTAATTTTTAATGTACTCCAGAGAGCGAATCGCACCCCCATTATCTGTAGCCGATAAATACATCACATCGTTTTCTAAAACTACAATGGTCCAAGCACGATTTAAATCAACCGCTTTGAAACTCGAATTAGTATACATAATTGAGGTAGAGTCGCCAAAAGTAAAACCACTCAACTTCACATAGGCTTTTGTCAACTTCGCGTCAATAGAATAGCTGCCTAATAATGTAGTGTCTAAAGTGATGTTACTATTCGTATCATACTTTTTCACATTGATTGCAACACTTCCGCCATTAAAACTCCACCTCTCATGCGAGTCGTTACTATTGGCAAAAATGACTTTCCAAGTTTTCTGAATTTTTTCATTCAACTTTTTCTCTGAAAGTAATAAGTCGTTCTGTTCGCACCCTGTTAGGCTAATCATTACCAACCCTGCCAGCGCCATTAAAAGATTTTTCATGCGTTTAATTGTTTTTTTTGTGTCTTTATACCATCAGAATACCATCAAAGGTACATCTAATATACGCCAAAACATTACAAATACTAGTATTGCACATTTCGGATCCGTTGTTCAATCTTGGTGGTTGAGTACCCATCTACAAAAGGAATGGTTTTTACTACTCCCCCTTTTGCTGTAACAATATCGTATCCTACAATCTCTTCGGGCTTATAATCAGCTCCTTTAACTAATACATCGGGTTGAACTAAACGTATTAATTCATAAGGTGTAGGCTCATCAAAAAGAATAATGGCCGAAACAAATTCCAATGCTGCCAATACCATCGCTCGGGAACGCTCATCGTTGATAGGACGTGATGGGCCTTTAATTTTAGACACGGAACGATCTGTATTTAAGCCAATTACCATCTTATCCCCAAAATCAGCAGCACGAGCCAAATAGTCAATATGCCCTAAATGGAGAATGTCAAAACAGCCATTGCTGAACACAATCTTACATCCATCTTTTTGCCAATCGTTCAATTGTTCGATCAATTGAATTGAATCCATGAGCTTTTTTTCGATGTGATGAAGGTGACTCATGCTTCTGCCGTGTTTTTATTTTTTACAAAGAAGAATAAACAAATCATTGAGTGGGCACCTAAAATAATCAAAAGTAATGTAGCTACGGTATGACTCATGGTTGCATAAACGATTCCATCCGTTTCCGTTAATCCATATAAAAGCAATCCTTTCGATACCAATAAATGGTATGCACCAATGCCACCTTGTACAGGAGCTGTCATCCCAATTCCACCCAATACCATAATAAAGAGTGCAGCCGAAGCTCCTAATCCTGCCGTTTCTGGGAGTGCGAAAAAGCAAACGTAACTCATTCCAAAGTACATGGTCCAAATAAATAATGTATGAAAGATAAAGAGTCCTTTGTTTTTAATGAGTGTAATGCTGCGTAACCCTTCTGCAATTCCCCCCATCAATTTTCTGATTTTTGTAACAAATGCGGGAGGATTTTCCATTTTGAAAATTCGAATCATCACAACAATAAATGCAATTACAATTACAACGAAGATGCTTATTGCGACCGTGCTATTTCCAATTTTTTCGAAGAGTGGATTAAACAAATGTTCGTTCATGAAACCACCCAATCGATCAAATTCCAAAAGAGCGGTGAGAAGAATACAAACAGCAAGCATGATCACATCCATGAGTCGTTCGACAATCACGGTGCCGATGAGTTTTTCGAAAGGAACACCATCGCTCTTATTTAAAGCTCCACAACGCGATATTTCTCCGAGTCGGGGAATGGCCATATTAGCCAAATAACCAAACATTACTGCATGATAGGTGGTGATTAATCGGGGTTTATAACCTAATGGTTCAATAAGTTGTACCCAACGCATCGCTCTACTAACCAAGGCGGCAAAAGAGCAAACAGCGCAGAGTAGTAGAAACCAAGGATTTGCCAATTTCACTTTTCCCCAAACCATCAAAAAATCCTGATTTCGGAAGGTAAGCCATAGCAATGTTGCGCCAATAGCTAAGAAGAGAAGATTGCGAAATACAGCTAACAAAATATTAAGCTTTTACGGGGCGGTTATCGTTATCGGGAAAGCAAAGCCAGGGTTTAAATGTTTTGGCCGTTTCAAAATCCATGCTGGCAAAAGAGATCACAATCACAATATCACCCAAATACATTTTACGGGCGGCCGGACCATTTATACAAACTTCACCGCTGCCACGCTTCCCTGTAATTACGTAAGTTTCAAGACGTTCACCGTTATTTACATTGAGTACATGAACCTTTTCTCCTTCAATAAGGTTCGCGGCTTCCATCAAATCTGGATCTAACGTTATACTA
Source organism: Bacteroidota bacterium (assembly GCA_031411335.1). Classification (GTDB taxonomy): domain Bacteria; phylum Bacteroidota; class Bacteroidia; order AKYH767-A; family OLB10; genus JAJTFW01. Next base: position 49,092 of record JANOAX010000054.1, on the reverse strand, counting down.
CCTACATAATGAAGCTCCGCTTGAGTGATACGAGCTCGGTGAATTTTTGATTTGAGAACCTGAATCGTCATAAGGATGCAAAGGTAGGAAATTTCATTTGCTCCCATAAAGGACTTTGTTTCGATAAGATGGGATCATCTTTCCTTTTATTGTGAGATGGAATGTGGGACTGCATCAATGCGTTGGTCTGATTATTTTGGAAAGAGAATCGAGCACAGTGTCAATTAAAAATTTTAACTTAGCCTAATAAATTATTTTACTAAAAAAATAAAATTTACAATGATGGATATTGGCAGACCTATGAAAATTTTTATTGTTGAGGACGATGAATTACAAAGCACCTTGCTTCGTGATCGAATGATTCGAGATATTCCACATCATGTTCATGTTTTTAAAACGGGAGAAGATTGTTTGAAGCACATGGATAAAAATCCGGATGTTATTATTATGGATTACAATTTGAATAATGAGGTGAAGGACGCAGCCTCGGGAATACAAATTTTAGAAATAGTTAAAAAATCGAATCCAGATGTGCATGTGATTATGATGAGTAGTCAGGAACGATATAGCATCGCCTTGCAAAGTATTCAAAAAGGGGCAGAGCAATACATCATTAAAGATGCAGAAGCGTTTGAGAAAATTTGTAAGATGGTGACGGAACTATAAGAAGAGTTTTATTTTTTCTTTTTTGATGGATGTAAAATAATTTTAATTTTTTTCTCGTTACATATATTCTTGCTAATAATCAAATGCTGTTACTATGATAAAGTCAATTACAAGTTTAGTTTTCAGTTTTTGTCTGCTACTTTTTTGTGGAGGATGTGGATCGGCTGAAGTAAAAACGGACGAAGCTAAAAAATTAGTAGAGGGACTTCTCACCGATTTAAAAAACGAAAACTACGATCGCGTTGACGATTACTTCACCTCTAGTTTTAACCAAAGCGAAAGCATGGAAGTGAAAGTGCAAAAATTTATTCGCTTACTAGACACCACGGGGCCTATTCAATCCTTCGAATTTGTAAGCGAAGAAAAAAAGTATGATGAAGCTTCAGGATACAATCAATGCAGTTTATTGTACAAAGTAAAATGTAGTCGAACCAACTTAAAAGAAACCTTTATTATAGTAAGTGACGAGGGCAAATTGGGAATCATTTTTTACAATGTGGAGAATTTGGAGGAGTAGGGGATGTGCTTTCATTGCTAATTGTAAACGTTTAAATACACTTATTATCAATAACCGTTTGGCTCTTCCTCTTATTTATACTACATTTGTATAAAGGAAAATCAATGTCTAAGAATATTTTTATAACGTATAATCCTAAATCGGAATCAGAAGAAAGTACAGCATTAAGATTGCAAACGATTTCAAATCTTTATGGCTTGAATATTTTGTTGCCTTATCGTATTGGTACAACTGGACTTTCGCTTGAAACCAAGAGTCGAATTGACAAATCATATTTTGTAGTTTCATTTTGCATTGAACGATTGTCAAAGCAACAGAAAGAAGATTTAGCATTTGCGATCCAGCAAAAGAAACCAATCATTGTATTGTACGATGCAAATAAGGATGTAAAAATTAATTTTAAGGGGGTACCCAATGTAAAGGAGATTCATGTTGACTTTACAAAAACGGATGAAGCACTTCATAACATTGCTGATTTTTTGAGGAAGAAACTTGTAGGCACTTCAGTAAATAAAGTTACAAGGAAGAAGCAAGATGATGAAAGCGGACTCGGCATTGCATTACTGAGCATAGGACTTGGTTTATTAGCTGCATGGACATTTTCTAATGAAAAAAGATAATTTTCAATGTACAAAAGTAAAGGGCAGTCAACTGCCATCATTGATACATCCGTATTATTAAGTCTCTACTATCTCGATTTATTAAATTTTCTTAATTTGATATACAATGAAGTGAGGATCCCTCGTGAAGTGGAGCGTGAATTTCTTGAAAAGAATAGAAATAGCGAAGAACAGAATATTCGTTTCGAATTCATTACCAGATTTTATAAAAATCATGAATCTTGGTTTTTTCAATGCAATGAATATGGCGAAGATTTAGTGCAAATTTATTTGACAGAAAAGGAATTGGATAAAGGTGAAGCAGAAGTTTTTGCACAAAATCAAGCATTAGGATCCAACCATGAATTATTGTTGGATGAAAGAGTTGGAAGAAAAGTTGCACATCGCGAATCAATTATTCATCATGACGTTTTATATATATTGGCAAGCCTTGAAATAAAGCTCCAAGTTTGTGATTATTATTTTACTGTTGCTACTCTTAAGGAAATGAAGATTGGAAGGTTTAGTGATAAAATTATCGATCAGGTATATCAAAATGTAAAGTCCGATCTTGGACTAGTGTAAAGCAATTTTAAAGTAGAAAAAAGAACTACAAATTCATTTCCCTAACAATCAATTTTGCTTCACTCCCTTCAACACTTTCCTATTATTATTTGTTTGAATAATAAAGAAGTACATGCCATCATTCATACTAGATAAATCTACTTCAATAAAGTAATCATTGATTTCGTTGATTTGCTTTATCTTTTTCCCGCTCGCATCTAATACTTCAACAGAAATAATAGGATCTTCATTTTTATTTTCAGAGTAGATGCCGGTTGAGTTCGTAAAGAGTGTTGGCAAGAGTTTAATGTGAGCAGAAGCGTCAACGATTGAGTTGGCAGAAAGATTTGCAAACCGATTTCCACTACCTCCGCTTGCCGGTGGAGGACAAGCAGGTATTTGCATAAAGGGATCAATTTGAATTTTCACTTCAGATCCTGGCTCTGCATGAAAGCCGTGATCTAGTTTAATGTAATCGCGAGCGATTAATTCTAAATCGGTTCCGGTGGATGCAATGTAGGGACCGATGGGCGATGAAGGCTCTACATTTTCTCCAGCAAATATTTTTGAATTTACATGGTAAGAATTTGGAGCTAGAGCTGTTTCGATTTTATCTTGCAAATAGAGCGTACCACTATTTAATTCATATTTTTCAATGAGTCGACCGCCATAACGATCAATAGCTACACGATGTAAACCGATGATGGATGTTTTATTGGCAAGTTCTAAGGTAGAACCTGGATTAAGAATAAACGCCGCATCAAACACACGAACACAAGGATCCAAGGTAAGTTTACTTCCTGCTGCCAATCGATATAGAGAAGCGTACTTAGCATCATCGGGAATAGATGCATCATCAGGGAAGGCCGGATCTTCACTGCGCAAATCGGTGCGAACAGGCACATCTCTAAGATCATTAAAAGGTCCGCCGTTAATTGCAGTATTGTCGGCCTGGACTTCCGCAGGTGATGGATATTCTCCACTAATGGTTCTAAACGAATAATACGAAGGAAAGTGAAGGTCAGCTGCTGTTATGGTAACATCGCTGGGGTTGTAGAAGATGTGATTGGATTCGCTTATTTCGGAATTGACGATGTCAATGTTTCTATCGATATTATAGCTATGTAAAATTCCTGGGAGTCGATCAAATTGACCTGTCGGTGGCAACCCTGGAATGGTAATGGTATTATTTACATATCCAGCAGGAGCCTTGCCTCTAAATTGCATGAGCGGGGCAGAGATAAGTGAATAAGGCGCAATGTATACTTTTTTATACTCTGCAATAGGTGCGCTTGAATAAAATTGATCATTATGATTGGGATGAACAAGAAATGGAATTGCACAACTGTTGGTTTGGATACTTGAAAAATCAAAATAATTTAGTGTTCCGTTTGGCAATAACAATGAACTATTATTTTCATTGTAATAATGTTGAGAAGTATTGTGAAGCAATTTTGGGATAAATGTAACATCGTATTCACTCAATGAACAAGATGTACAATTGCAATTGCAAAAAGGATATTCTTTCATTGCGCCTCTTGTGTTATCATAGATCCATGAAACACTATAAATGGGAGGCGTGCTAGGGCTACTAACATTATGGTTTTCACAATGTACGTATATAGTATGTTTGATTATAGTATGCGGCAAGTAGTAGCGACCGTTTCCATTAACAAGAGGAGTGTTATTACGATAAGCAATAGAGGCCAATGATTGACTCTCCGTATTTTCCAATTTAGTAATTGGTTTTTTTCTTCTAATTACCCCCCAACTATCCGTATTTGCATCATATGGTGAAAAACTATTAGGCATATACATTGATCTTGTTGTTTGACCGGTGCAACCATTCGGCAAAGTATAGCAATCGGGTACAAAGGGAAATGACAAAATTTCCATATCGTAAGATAGTAAGTAGGTTTGTGAAATGGGGCCCATACTATTGTCACCCCAAAAAAAGTCTAAAGCAGATAGAATAATCTCATATTCTCCATCGTAACCTGTAGCATTATTATCTCTATAAAATCCAATTGGGAACCCATATCCATTTACATATGTTTCTAAGTCACCATTTAATAGTGGTGTGCTATTAAAATAGGGACTTTTGATGTCTTGACAAATGGATGTGCTATTTAATGAAACTATGATAACTAACGCTAGGCTAAAATATTTTATATGTTTGTTCATTCTATTTAGGATTTAATTATTTTTAAATATTTTTGGGAGCCATCCATCAAGTTCAATTGTATGAGATAGATTCCTTGCTTCAGGAAACTTAAGTCAATTGATTGATCATTGGTAATCGTATGGTTTATTGTTTGAATTATTTTCCCTTCCAATGAAAAAACTTGTATTTGTTTTATTAAGGATGGTAAATTTTCAAATTGAATGTAAGTGTAAAATGGATTTGGGTAAACCGTAATACCTTTCTCCCTATTATTTGAATTTTCAGAAACAGCATTTGGAATACATTGATCAAAGCGATTTAAAACGAGCGACTGAATACTAAACTGTGGCTGACTCAATAAAATAGTGGTACTGTCTACTGTGATTGTATTAATACTTGGCATCATTTGAAAAGTATATGGTGTTGTTGTAAAAGTAACTGGATTTGTATAACAACCAACACCTGAGAAATCACATTTTGAAATCAACAATTCTTGATCGCTACCTAAGGTATATTGAGTTAATCCAACAACAAATAAATCATTGTTTATAACAGTTGCCGATTGGTTATTGATTTGTAAGAGAGGGAATGTTGGACTGTAATAATTATTATTACTAACCATATTTCCAATAGTATCTAAAATAAAGGTATTCCCCCCCGATAAAAACACAAGTTCAGAAGTTATCGGATTTAAAATAATTTTTGAAAAGGAAAACCAATTATTATAATATTTATTGCTGTGTTTTATTTGTAAATTGGAGTCTAAAACACATACCACAAATCCTTCGGGAATCCAATTGGTAGTTGTAACATCTTCATATAAAATATTTATATCTTTGGTAGTTTCATTGTAAATTAGACCGGGCCCTAATGACTCCATAGAGTCTTGAAACTGCCAAAAATTTAAAACATTTCCTAGTTTATTTATTTCTACTAAGTAGGGCTTAGGTAAAAGAGAAATGCTGTCTTCCATATTATAAATAGATAAAAAGAAACTATTTCTATGTTCATGATAAATATATGAACCAACACGAGTTTCCCAATTTGGAAACATGCTAAATTCTCTATTGAATAATACTTGTCTTGTATTAATATCAATTGCTATCAAGTTAGGCTTACCATACATGGAAGTATTCAAACTAAATTTATTGCACATTAAATATAGCGTATCGTTTTCTAAATGTAAAACGCTACCTGCCATTCTATAAACAGTATCACTATAGGTTATTGTCCATAGAGTATCAATTTTATTGTCAAGGCAAAGTATAGTTAATGAAAACTTGGTAGGTATTGTATCTGTTGAAGTAATGGAGGTTATTAAAAAGGTGGTATCAGATAAAGCATAAATATTTTCGAAAAAACAATTTAAATTCGAATCGTTAAAATTTTTAGTATTCACTAAATTATACGAACTATCCAATTGATAAAGGGTGCCTTTCGCAAGGCTATTTTGCAATCTAGAATAGCCCATAATTATGTTTAAGGTATCATTGATATGATACATTTTACGACCTACATGATCTTGCCCTGGCAAACCATACGATGACGTAAAGTAAGATTGTGCATTTATAAAATTAAAAGCACATAAAAGGAATAGAAACAAGAGTGTTCTTTTCATATTTAAGGAATTAATAATTAAAGCAAAGAGAATAAATTGAAAAACGATGAATACTATTTCCTTTCTTCCACTTTTCGTAACCGCTCTTCTAAATCAAAAATATACAAATGCAGTTCTTCAATTTTTTCATAAGCCTTGCTCATCAGTTCCATCATATTTGCACCCTTGCTTTCTAATTCACTTGCAGAGGGTACACCGGGAAGATGTTTATTTTTTGAAACGAAGTTGCGAAGTGTAGTGATGTTTAAGAGTTCGTAGTCATTTTCAAAAACATAATCGGGCCAGGGGTTTCCTAATGAACAATATATTTCTTTTGCTCCTAGTTTTCCATCTACCAAAAGTTTATACGTGGAGCCTCCAGCAGCAGCATTTGGATCGATACCAATATATACACTTCCATCAAAATAGGAAACACCTTCTACTTTAAATTGAACTCCAGTTGGAATCACCCAAGTACCAACGCCCACTTTGTTTTGTGGGCAGCTAATAATTTCTCCGGTACCGAGTCCCCACCAAAAAGGTCCTGAATTGGCACATGGCTGTACCCCTTGTCCAATGCTGTTTGATTTTAATATTCCATATCCATCTAAGTAAACAGATCCAGAGGGTAGATTATGAATTTTTAATTCTCCGTTAGACTTAATAGTAATTCGATCTTGGTTGTAAGTTTTTATTTTTAAATCTTTCGCATCCGTAGTCCCAATAAAATGTACACTTGGATCAATCCCTGTATTTCCATATTGTGTCCAGTCGGAGCGATCTGGCTCAGTGAGTAGGAATTGTTCTGGAGCAAGTACACATTGGTTCGCATCCGTTATATTCACGTTATAACCTCCTCTTCCTAGATTAAAACGATCTGATGTTGTTGGACCGTCTTCCCATGTATAAGTGTAAGGGCCTACGCCGCCTCCTGCTTGTAAAAGAATATTACCATTAAAGCAATTATAGCAACTAATATTATAACCATTCGGAAAACTACTTAATAGAACGTCAACAACCATAGGTTCAGGTTCTGTAAGTGTAATTTCAGCAATGGCAATATTTCCTACAAAATCCTTTACAATCAATTTGTAATATCCAGCTGCTATTTCAGTGAGATCTTGTGTAGTGGCACCATTGGTCCAGATGTAAGTGTAAGGCGGAGTACCACCAGTTACGGTTGCATCTATATTTCCATCCCTCGCTCCAAAACAGGAAATATTAAAATCATTATAATTTCCAGAGAAGAGTGTAGCTTCTACTTCTTGTGCGAACAAAGCCGTTGAGTTACTCAAAACAGCTAACAGAATTAAAATTTGTAGCTTGTAGTTTGTAGTTTGTAGCTTGTAGCTTGTGATTAAGTTTTTCATAAAGTGGAGTATTTAGTTAGACGAATGTATGAATATTATTGAAAACTCAAAGAAAAATATTCCTTCTTTATGGATTTCTCTCATATTAACTTGACTTTTTTCAAGGATATGGGTTGGGCTTTCTCCCTCGATTTTTCAGAATGTTGGTCTAAAATAAAAGGTGTTTTTATCAAAATTAAGTTGGATTCAACAGATTCGAGATGGTTTTCAGAAGTTAGCATTTACTATTTTTCCATTCACCAAATAAGGGTTGCAACATTCAACATTTTTTACTAGTTTTCCTCCATATTCACTAAAACCAATAGTATGTTTCGTTTATTACTCATTTCTGTAGCCTTGTTTATGGCATCCAATTCTCAGGCTCAAACTGTTCCTGCAGCACAGGCAATACCTTACACACAGGACTTCGCCGGACTTGTATCCACTTCTACTATTTATCCAGCAGGATGGCAAGGATGGCAACTGGGAACCACTTCCTCTTCTAGTTTCAGAACTACCGCACCCACCGCCAATTCATTGTTGTTGGCAAGCAGTACCGCTGCTACTACCACCGGTGGAATCCATAATTATAATGGAAAACTAGGAATTCTTTCTTCCAGTTCCATTGATGTAGGGTTAGGTTTAGTGGTGAATACAACAGGAAAGGTAAACGTAGTGGTAACATTTGATGTAGCTACTATTCGAAATTTATATAATGGAAGTACGGAAACGCGAAGAAATAATGTGGAGTTGCAATATCGTGTTGGGAATACCAACGGCACATTCACCTCACTAACGGGAAGTATATACGCAAATAATACAACCGCACAAACATCGACTACGGTTCCTCGTAATGGAATGCGCTTTCAATATTTACTTCCTCTCGCGTGCGAGAATCAAGCTAATGTGCAATTACGTTGGGTGCAACGTGATAGTTCCGGTGCCGGATCACGTCCATCCTTTTGTATCGATAATGTGATAGTGTGTCCAGCCCCCATTGTAACTGCTACCGTGGGTGGTGCTTGTGTTGGAAACAATGGAAGTATTAATTTGTCAGTGTCTGCTGGCTTACCGCCTTATACTGTTGCTTGGGATACATTAAATCAACAAGGTCCAATTTTTGCTGTAACTACCGCTACAAAGACGGCAGCACATCCCTATTTTGGAGTCGGATTTCCAGTAGGATATGTACTTGATGGAATACAAGGCAAGGAATTATTTGTTACGAAAGGCGTGAATTATACATTCAGTGGAACATTTTCTGGGCATCCATTTCACGTTTCTACCAGTGCTGCAGGAGGTAATTTTGCAAACGAAGTGTTTTCAGGAGTAACGAATAGTCAATTGCAAGGTGGTGCAATGGTTTTTACCCCAAACACTACGCATCCCGCTCTTTTGTATTATATGTGTGGAGCACATTTGAACATGGGTTGGAAAATCAATATTGGTAATGGACAAGCCAGCGGAATGTCCATTTCAAATTTGACTCCAGGGAAATATACCGCTGCTGTTTCATCTGCAGATGGATGTATTACCACTATAACGTATACAATAACAACCGGTACGCCCATCTCGGTAAACGTGTCAAGTAATAGTCCTTTATGTGAAGGAAGTACATTGACATTGGCAGCGAGTGGTGCTGATTTTTATAATTGGAATGGTCCGTTATCGTATTCTTCCAATTTACAATCGCCAACTATTAGCAATGTAAATACTAACCAAGCAGGATATTATTCAGTTGTTGGAACCTCTTCACAAGGATGTACTGATAAAGACTCTGTGCAAGTAATCGTAAACGCACGTCCGAATATCACAACGTTTACTCCTTCAAGCGGAGGTGCGGGAACGTTAGTGAATGTTACAGGAACCGATTTTGCGAATGTAAATTCAGTGGAGCTTGGAGGTCAGTTCACAGCACCTAATGTTTTAAACAGTGCGGCTCTTGAATTTAATGTTCCTGTAGGATCTACTTCAGGAAATATTATTTTATCCAATACAAATGGTTGTGTAGACACAAGCGCGTCCGTATTTTTAGTTCTCAATGTGAGCGAATTGAATTTAAAAATATTTATGGAAGGATTTTATTCAGGTTTAGGTCAGATGAGTAGCCCCGTTAATGATCCGTTGGTCTCAGATACTATAACTGTTGCTTTGTATGATTCAGCAACTGTCACAGGACCTCCGTCATTTGTTACCTCTGGTGTTATTGACATCAATGGAAATGGAATATTTACCTTCCCTTCATCGGTAATAGGTAACCGTTATTATATTGCGATTCGTCACCGTAATAGTATTGAGACATGGAGTAAGTTTACGCATTTATTTACTGCAAGTAGTTTGTATAAGTTCACGCCTTAACTTTGAATTTACGCAGTGTAATTTAGGGGGGATTGAATTGACGTACGCTTTTTTAGCTTCTAGCAGTTCGCAGATTTTTTTAACACTAGAGGTCATAAGAGGTCACTATAGGTCACAAAAGAATAGTGCACTAGAGAGCACATGAGAAATTTGATTAATTATAGCCCCTCGCCTCTGGAGAGGGGTAGGGGGGAGAGGCTATAACTTTAATGTGGCAATAATCTGTTTTCATGTCGATCAATAAACCTTCATTGATTAAACTTTAATCTAATCGCGAAGCCGCGGTACAATCATACGAGACTCAATGGATCTCAAAAGAGAAACAAAGAAAATACTCTAGTGCACTTAGTGACCTTTAGCGTCTCTAGTGCCTGCCTGCTGCAGGCAGGTTAAAAAAAACAGTATCCGACAGCTCATTCAATCCGAAGAGAAAATTTAATGAAACTAGAAATCAAATAGTAAAATAAGTAACATTATCAATCAACCTTGGCCCTTCGGTAAGCACTGCAATACACGCTTGCACTTTGTTGCACTCATTCCAATTATGAATGGCTTGTAATGTTTCAGGATTTACGATTTCAAAATACTCTACTTTTAAAAGTGGACTTTGTTGAATGTATCGAATCACTAATTCTTTAACGGCTTCCACGGTGTGAAAGGGAATGAATTCTTGCGCTGTCATCATGCCTTTGTAGATGAGTGGTGCTGCTTTGCGTTGTGAAGGTGTGAGGAGCAGATTACGAGAGCTCATCGCTAGCCCATCTTCCTCTCTCAAAGTATCACAACCTATAACGTTGACGGGTAACCGTAATTGCTTCACCATGTTTTTAACGATGGCTAATTGTTGGAAATCTTTTTTTCCAAAATAGGCAGCGTGCGGATTTACAATTTCGAATAATCGATTTACCACGGTGGCCATACCTTTAAAGTGTCCGGGACGAAATTCACCTTCCATCACTTTTTCTAATGCTCCAAAATCAATATCGAGCAATTGTTTTCCGTTGGGATATATTTCTTCTACCGAGGGAAGAAAAGCATAATCACATCCCGCTTGTTTGAGTAAATGGATATCTGCATCGGGCATGCGCGGATATTTTTCTAGATCCGAAGCATTATTAAACTGTGTTGGATTCACAAAAATGCTACAGACTACTACATCATTTTCGATAGCTGCTTTGGCAATAAGAGATAAATGTCCCGCATGCAATGCTCCCATCGTCGGAACAAATCCAATCTTTTTTCCTGCTAAACGATCGGCGTTTAGTGTGGATTGTAAATCAATTACAGTGGCGAAGGGAATGGGCAAGGAGAGGGAAGTAAATTTCGATTTATCAGTAGGGTTGATTTTATGGATCGAAACAAAATCAATCTTATTTGTAATTCATCTTTTCACGATACCATTCGTTGAATGGTTTCTCCTTAGAAAGGATTGGCATCTTACGAAGTCCTTCTTTCGATTTGAAGAGGCTATCTAAAATATGCTTGCGTGCACTAATGCCTGTCCAACTCATGATCTCACGTTTCAACATTGCTTTTTTCCAAGCATAGTAAAACCATTTCTCAGTACGATTCACATGACCTTTGTCGACAAACAATTTTCTATTTTGCAGTAGTAGGCGTGGGATATCAATTTTTACGGGACACACATCTTTACAACTTCCACAAAGGGTGCTTGCATGACTTAAGTGTTGCATCTCCACATGTTGCAATGGTAGTGTAACTGCCGCAATGGGAGAAGGAAAATCGCTCACGCCAGCAGTATGGTAAACAGGACAAACGGTTTGACATGCTCCACACTTGATGCAAGATAAAGCTTGACGTTGTTGATCGTGTGCCAATACATCTGTGCGCCCGTTATCGAGAAGAATAATATAAAGTTCCTCCGGTCCATCAAGATCATCTGCTTGTTTAGGCCCACTAATAATATTATTATAAGTTGCTAATGTTTGTCCCGTACCGTAAGTACTCAGGAGAGGGAGGAATACATCTAAATCGCTTAATGCAGGTAACATCTTATCAATACCCGCTAACACAATATGAGTTTTTGGCATTGCTGCAGTAAGTTGCGCATTCCCTTCGTTTTCCAAAATAACAACAGCACCTGGATCTGCTATTAAAAAATTACATCCTGTGATTCCTACATCAGCCGTTTGAAATGCATCGCGTAAGTGATCACGAATAAATCGAACAATGCCCTGTGCTTCTGCATCTGCAGGCAATCCAAGTTTATCGTGTAACAGTAAAGCAATTTCTTTTGTTGATTTGTGTAAAGCAGGCAAAACCATATGCGACCCTGTTTCATCGGCTGCTTGAACAATAAAATCGCCAGTATCCGTTTCGGAAAATTGAAAACCTTCATTTTCTAAAAACGCATTCAACCCCATTTCAGAAGCGGTATTCGTTTTCGATTTAATTATTTCTTTTGCTCCAGTCTTTTTTAAAATTTCTAAGATTGATTCTAAAGCATCAGTGATGTCTTGTGCCCAAATTACTTTTCCGCCTGCTTTGATAAAATTTGATTCAAATTCGATTAAGTATTTGTCAAGATTTTCAATCGTTTTCCATCTTGTAAATGCTGCGCGGTTTCGAGCTAATTCCAAATTACTGTATTGACTACTCCCTTTTTCAAACTGCATTTTCTGCAATTTTGACGCTGACACAGCCCTTTCAGACCATGTATCTCCTTGAATATCAATAATATTTGAGGTAGGACTTTCCAAAACCAGCGTTGTCATAGATTCATACAAACCTACAGGAGATATGGGAGAGAAACAAGGGGTAAAGTGGAGATTTAAAAATCTTGTCGAAAGGTGTTTGTGAATAACGATTTTATAAAAGGGAAGTTAGCAAAGCCAACCATTCTATCTAGATATATTTCGAGATTATAAAATAAGGCCGTAATAGTTATTTTTTTCATTATTAATTTATATTTTCATACTCACATGATTCCCGCAACTATCTTAGCAATTATTTTTGTTTTTTTCTTTTTGCAAGTAAGTAGAGATTTTCTTATTATTATTTGGAATGGTGGATGGTCGAATGAAAATAAATTAGCCCAAAAGGTTTTTGAAAATCCACAAGGTCAATTTTTAAAGCAGCGTGAATTTATTGAACCCTTGCTTATAAAACATTTTGAATATTTTCGAAAATTATCTGAGCATTCTAAAACAAAGTTTATACTTCGATGTCTATCAGTAGTTCATAAAAAACAGTTTTTGGGTAAAGAAGATATGGTGATTACCGACGAGATAAAAATTTTAATATCGGCGTCAATGGTTCAATTAACCTTTGGTTTGAAAGAATATCATTTGCCTAATTTCCGGACGTTTATAATTTATCCTGGCGTATATACATCTCCAGCAACAGGAGGTCTACATCGCGGGGAGACAAATATGAAAGGGTATGTTATACTTTCCTGGCAGCATTTCATTGAAGGATACGAAAATTCGGAGGATAAAATAAATTTGGGTTTACACGAGTTGGCACACGCTTTAGACTTAAGCCGAATTGTGAAATCGGCAGATCCCAATTTTTATGAATACTTTCTTAAGTTTCAAACTGTATCAAGTGATGTCTTTTACGACGTAAGTGAACTCGATCATCATTTTTTACGTAAATATGCTGGTGCAAATGAGCGTGAATTTTTTTCAGTTTGTGTTGAGCATTTTTTCGAGGATCCAGTTGGATTCAAATCTAATCTTCCTAAGATCTTTGAGCACTTAGTCTTCTTGTTAAAACAAGATCCCAGTATGCTGGGAAAAGCGGAGCATACAAAGTTGAATTGGAAGTTGAACAATCCCGATCTGCACCACCATTTACTAAATGAAAAAGTAAAGTTTAAAAGTGATTTTCCGTGGTGGTATTCTGCTCGAGGAATTATAGTTCCACTTGCATTCTTTGGTTTTTTTATGGGTTTGATTCCTGATCTGGAATTCTCTGATGTAATTTCCCCTTTTTTATTTATAATTATTGTTGGACTTATAATTTTTATTTATAGATTTAAAAGAGTATTAATAACGGAAAATTATATTTTTATTTATTCACCATTCATTACAACATGGAGAAAATCATATTTAATTGAGAATATAATTTCCATACAGTATTTCAAAAAGAAAACCCTTGGGGTATTAAAATTTACTATTATGAATTCAGGTCAAGTTGAATCTAAATTGTTTAGATTGGGTATGGATCGATCAGAATACAATCGTTTGAAAGAGTCCATGAACAACAAAGACGTTTTAATGACTCGGTAGTATCCCTAAATTCGGGGATTTTTAATTTATTTATTTTTCTAATTTGTTTGTAAAAGCTAAGTTTGATACAATTATTAGTCGCATTCTCCTATTATTAAATATTCAATCATTGTTATTTACCTATAATTTTATGTAAAATGATAAGACAAGTACAAAAAGATAATCTCACATTTGAAGGAGTTTATACATTAGAAAATCCTCAAGCGGTTTTAGTTTTAAAGGAAAAGGGCGATGAGTTTTTTGGGTACATTTCAGATGGGTTGAATACCTATAGGGTAATTGGCGAAATGAATTCAGATTTTCTCCGACTTACTAAGGCAGAAGGCACCGATAGAGCGATCAACTTTCTAGCACTGGATGAAATGGGAAATTTAATGTTGACGGATGAACAACTCAAAGTAGTTTATTTTACAAGATCTGAAGAATCGGTAGATGAAGTCATAACTTCTATTGAAAAGCAAAGAGGCTCCGAAATGGACGAAAGGACTAAATCAAACTTAGATCTGCAGATTGGTTCGACAATCGGAAAATTTTTGGGACAGTACGCAAATAAAAAGTTTTTGCATATTTACGATGGTAGTGGATATTCGGCAAAGTGGGCGTATTATCTTTTTGACAATGGCGGCTTCTATTTTAAAAGTAGCGATTCGGGTTTAAGTAATTTTAACTATTCCGATTTTAGTTTCATAGCCTCCGACTTAGATGCGGGCAAATGGACGATAGAAATAAAAGAAGGGAATGAGTTTTTGGTCTTGACTTGGAATTCCGGACAGCAAGTGTCTTTACAAATTCAGAAGGTAGAGTTTGGATATTTACTGAACGGGGTGAAGTATTTTTTAGTGAGACATGAGGAGTACGAGTAATTTATTTATCGCTGATGTAGAAATCATGAAAGACGATGATACATCAGGATTTAGTATTTATTTCCATTATTAAATCTTCCGACTCTACCAATGTTCCTTCCGGTAAAATAATATTATTAATTTTTAAATCAGAAGCCGCTGTAATAGTCGTTTCCATTTTCATCGCTTCAATGGTAAAGAGTGGTGTGTTCTTTTTTACTTCTTGTCCCGTCTTTACAAAGATTTTACTCAGCAATCCTTGCAGGGGTGTACCAATTTGGTGTTCGCCGCTTGCTTTTGCATGGCTTATTTTCTGAACGTTTGCTTTTTTGTCGAGTACTTCAATAGAACGTGTTTGTCCATTGAGTCGGAAATAAACAATGCGTTTCCCTTTTTCATCCACATCACTCACATATAGAAGACGAATTAGAATCTTTTTACCTTTTCCAATTTCTACCATGATTTCTTCGTTGTTTTTCATTCCGAAGAAAAAAGTGGGAGTAGGGAGCTTACTTACATCACCAAATTCTTTTATGAAGAGGAGATATTCTTCAAATACTTTGGGATAAAATTGCCAACTCAAAAAATCAAGAAACGATAATTGCATTCCAAATTTTTCTTTGAAATTGTTGTATGCCGCATCCAATTCAATAGGAAGTAAATGTGCATTGGGTAAATCAGTATATGGAATTTCATCTTTCAAAACAATTTTTTGAAGTTCTTTTGGAAATCCACCCGGTGCTTGTCCAATATCTCCTTTAAAGAAACTTTTTACACTTGATGGAAAACTGATGGAATCCCCTTTTGTAAAAACATCTTCTTTCGTTAAGTTATTGCTCACCATGAAGAGCGCCATGTCACCCACCACTTTTGAACTTGGTGTTACTTTTACGATATCACCAAAAAGTTGATTGACGTCTGCATAAGCTTGTTTTATTTCTTCCATTTTGTCGCCAAGCCCGAGGGAAATCGCTTGCGGACGGAGATTAGAATATTGTCCACCTGGAATTTCATGGTCATATACTTCTGCCGTTCCGGCCATCAAACCACTTTCAAATGGATAGTAATAATCGCGCACGCGTTCCCAATAATTACTATGTTGGTTAAGATGGGTTACATCGTGATCAACTTCATGTTTAGTGTTTCGTAATGCTTCTACCATGCTGTTAAAATTCGGTTGAGAGGTAAGTCCACTCATGGAAGCAAGTGCAACATCTACCACATCCACACCCGCCTCAATCGCTTTCAAATACGTAGCGGCTTGAATAGATGAAGTATCGTGGGTGTGAAGATGGATGGGTAGCGAAACTGATTTTTTTAATTCTTCAATGAGTAAAGTAGCCGAATAGGGTTTTAACAATCCTGCCATATCTTTAATGCAAAGAATATGCGCTCCTTTATCTTCTAAGGCTTTTGCTAAATCTAAATAATAGTTTAAATTGTATTTCGTTTTCTTCGGATCTAAAATATCTCCAGTATAGCTGATGCAAGCTTCGGCAATTCCACCCGTACGTTCACGTACTGCGTTGATGCTTACTTCCATGGACTTGGTCCAATTTAATGAATCGAAAATTCGAAATATATCCACTCCATTTTTCCAACTTTGCTCGATAAAACTTTCTACTAAATTATTGGGATATGCAGAATAGCCAATGGCATTGTTTCCACGAATCAGCATCTGCAAACAAATATTTGGAATGGCTTCTCGGAGCAGTTGTAATCTTTTCCATGGACATTCATGCAAGAAACGTAAAGCTACATCAAAAGTAGCACCGCCCCACACTTCCATACTAAAAGTTTGTGGATGATGCAATGCATAGTTGCGCGCTACTTGTAAGAAATCATTGGTACGAACTCTTGTGGCAAGTAGTGATTGATGCGCATCACGGTAAGTGGTATCGGTGAACTTAACTTTCTTTTCGGATGAAAGCCATTTCGCAAATTTTTCTGGACCCATATCATCCAGCTTTTGTTTAGTACCAGCCCGTGGAGGTCCGCTTATTATTGAAGTTGGCAATCGAGGAAGATCAAAGGTACGTGAAGGATCCATCTTCGTCACATCGGGATTCCCATTCACAATAACGGACGCGACGTACCGAAGTACACGAGTTCCGCTATCTTGCTTTTTTCGAAAGTTAAATAGTTCAGGATATTTTTCGATGAATTTCACCGTCGCATCTCCACTTTGAAAAACGGGATGATTAATTACATTTTCTAAAAAGGGAATGTTAGTCTTTACTCCACGAATTCGAAATTCGGTTAAGGTTCGATGCATTCTTCGACTTGCTCCTGCCAACGTTCTCCCTTGAGCAGTGATCTTTACCAACATCGAATCAAAGAATGGTGAAACTTTTACTCCTTGATAGGAACTTCCTTCATCGATGCGGATACTATTTCCTCCTGCATTTCGGTAAGCGATGATGGTACCAAAGTCGGGCTTAAAATCATTCTCGGGATCTTCTGTCGTGATTCGGCATTGTATCGCAAATCCCCGACATTGAATATCAGCTTGAGAATAAATCTCAATCATCGGTGAATTCAATGCGGCTCCATCCGCAATATGAATTTGAGCGCAGACGATATCGTAACCTGTTACTTGTTCTGTTACGGTGTGCTCCACCTGAATACGTGGATTAACTTCAATGAAGTAAATATTTTCCTCAGAGTCAACTAAAAATTCTACGGTTCCTGCATTGTCATACTTCACATAACGCGTGATGGCCAATGCATATTCGTATAATTTATCTTTTGTAGTTTGTTTTAAACTGGGAGCAGGCGCAATCTCAACTACTTTTTGAAATCGACGTTGTACAGAACAATCCCGTTCATATAAATGTACGATGTTCCCGTGATGATCCCCTAAAATTTGCACTTCAATATGTTTAGGATCTTCAATAAATTTTTCGATGAAGATGGTATCATCTCCAAAAGCATTTCCTGCTTCGCGTCGAGCTTCATCAAATGCTTTTTCTAGATCCTCTACTTTTCGAATCACACGCATCCCTCGACCGCCACCTCCAGCACTTGCTTTCAATATAACGGGGAAGCCTATCCGTAAAGATTCGGATTTCGCATCTTGAACGGATTTTAGTGGAATTTGATTATCTTCAATGACGGGGACACCTGCTAGTTTTGCTACCAGTTTACTGGCTACTTTGTCCCCCAGTTGTTCCATCGCTTCCGGCGACGGTCCAACGAAAATAATTCCTTCTTCGCGACATCGTCGAGCAAAAGTTACATTCTCCGACAAAAATCCATATCCGGGATGGATGGCATGTACTTGATTTTCCTTCGCCACCGCAATGATCTTTTCAATATCAAGATAAGGTTTTAGTGGTTCCGTATCTTTCCCGATTTGGTACGCTTCATCCGCTTTATATCGATGTAAAGAATATCGATCTTCATAAGTGTAAATGGCGACAGTACGGATACCTAATTCGGCAGCAGCACGAAGTGCACGAATAGCAATTTCACCTCTATTAGCGACCAGTAGTTTATGAATGCGTTGCATAGTATTTTCTCAAGTTTTTCTTATACGTAGAGACAAGTAATTCGTTACGGTCTATTTTGCCTCAAAATCGATGTCTTTCACTCTATAATTTAAAAAGAGTTAAGAAGTGCTATTTCCCTTTTCTGTCCACTGATGCATAGGAACAGATTTCAAACATATTGTGTTGTCAAATGTAATAATTTAATTTTTGATGGCTGACCTCATCCTGTCGTCATAAACACTTCACCTTTGTTTCATGCTCTTACCCCCACCTTTGTCATGTTCTCATTAGTATATTTATTTAGATATTTTCCATCAATAGGGTTGTTGATTGGTTAGGTTAGAAGGTCTTCGGTTTCGGAGGCCTTCTTTTTTGGCTTCGAGTTCCCTCGGCCAGCACATCGATTTTCCTCAGCCAGCACATCGATTTCCCTCAGCCAGCACATCGAGTTCCCTTGGCCAGCACATCGAGTTCCCTCCTTTATAACTTAGAGATTTCCTGAATCTTTGTTAGATGGAAGTGTCCATTGTCGTAATACAAAAGTTTACGCAAGGTTGAATCTTGAAAGAGGGGAGTGAAAAGTTAAATTGTATATGCAAAGGGTAAAAAAAGGACTAAACACCTTGTGATTTTCACAATGCATTCAGCCCCTTTTATTTAATCAATCGTACTCTAATTCTAACTCTAAAGAACCACTTAACTAATTCTCTAACGAATTCCTTTCTCTCTATATTGTGGTTGGGGGACCTATGTAAAAAATACTTTTGTTATATATGTTTTTTTGCCTAGAAAATAAGCTTGTATATAATTTTATATTCCCAGATGTCAATTTATTGAATTGTTAATCAATTTAATATGAAAACTTATATACCAAATTGTCCAATACATAAGAATCTGATGTATATTTGCGTTATCAAATTAATATTTGCAACATGATTTACTCATCTGAACTCATAAAAGGCACATTAAAAACCATCATCTTAAAATTGTTGAAAGACAATAAAAGAATGTATGGATATGAAATTACACAGCGTGTGAAGGAATTAACCCAAGATAGAATTCAATTAACGGAAGGAGCATTGTATCCTTCTTTGCACGCATTAGAAGCGGATGGAATTCTAACTACAGAAACGGAATACATCGGGAAAAGAGTTCGGAAATATTATTCGTTAAGTCCGAAAGGTAAAACAGTAACAAAGGAAAAAATTTCGGAGTTTGCCGATTTCATGAGTACCATGAAATTTCTATTGGATATCAAAACAGATATTGCATAAATGTATTGCCTCAACGAAAAGCAAATTGATTTTATACTCGACGACATTAGACGTAATGGCGTGGAGCTGGAGGACCTGCAGTCAAATCTCCTGGATCATATTTGTTGCATCATTGAACAAGAACTCGAAGAAAACGGAGACTTCGAGCAATTTTATTTCTCTACCATAAAAAAATTCTACAAGAATGAGTTAAGAGAAATTGAAGAGGAAACCATCTCTCTGCTTACATTTAAAAATTATTACGTCATGAAAAAAACAATGTTGGTGAGTGGAGTGGTAGCAGCCTCCTTTCTCACACTAGGAATTATATTAAAGTTCTTGCATATGCCTGGAGCCGCTGTAGGAATTGTATTGGGAATTGGTGGGATGAGTTTTGTTTTTCTTCCACTTTTATTTTTATTGAAAATAAAAGAGCAGAAGGAAACGAAGAACAAAGTACTCATCGGATTAGGAACATTCGCGGGAATATTAATGGCACTCGGAATTCTGTTTAAAATTATGTTTTGGCCCGGCGCCAATATGATGGCACTAACATCATTGCTCATTTTATTATTTGTATTTCTTCCTGTTTATTTTTTTACGGGCTTCAGAAATCCAGAGACAAAAGTGAACACCGTTGTTTCGTCCATTCTTATTTTAACGGGATGCGGATTGTTTCTCACGTTAGTACGATCTCCTGCGGGAAGTAAGTTAATGGGAATTCAAATGACTAAAGATTATTTAATCAATGAAAAGATATTGGAAAATGAAAAGCGCTTGTTGATGCAATCGGGAGCTACCAATTCAATGATATTGCAAAACAATCCTGAAGTAAAAAATCTAAATCAACTTTGTGAAGACATCAAACAAAAAATTGTTTATTTTGAAGTAGGAACAAATACCATTGGTGAAGATTTCGAAAGCAAGGATATTTGGTTGGGAGATGGTCGTGTTGACAAATACATGAACGAAGACCAAGGCATGCAACAGAAAATTACTGCACTGCGCGATTATGTAAAAAATTACAATGCCAATTATGTAGCAAAGGCGGGCGGAAAATTGATGCCATTGCATTCCAATGTGATTGACATGTACCAACTACGCAGCACAGAAGCCCTCAATGGAATTATACAACTTCAGATGTGCATTTTGCAAAATGAGCGGATGTTGATGGGAGAGAAATAGGAAATTAAGCAGTAAAGCGAGGGGCAAGTCTATACTTGCCCCTTTTTTATTTGGGAATCACATGAAAAGTAGTAAATTTGATTAACCTAATTTCCAACCCTATGAAAGCATTTGTACGAGTTCTTTTTATTTTGATTCTTTTGAATAGCGGAGAATGTTTTTCGCAGGAGTTAGTTTGGCAGAAAAGATATGGTACGAATACGACAGATTTCGTAAGAGACGTAGCAAATTCTCAAAATGATAGTCGGGTTTTAGGTTGTTGGGGCACTTCTTTAGCGAATGGAGATAAAACTGTAGTTGGTTATGGGAGTACAGATTTTTGGATAATTAAAGTAGATTCTTTAGGTAATATTTTGTGGCAAAAGGATTATGGGGGAAGTGATGTAGAGAAACTTGAAAAAGTAAGTATTTCAAATGATGGAAGTATTTTTTGTGGTGGTTCAAGTTTTTCACCTATAAGCGGGACCAAATCTGGTGTTAATTATGGAGGAATAGATATGTGGGTGATTAAACTTGACTCGTTAGGAAACTTATTGTGGGATGTAAGTTTAGGAGGGCTTTGGGATGAAGAATTATATGCTATTACTGCAACTACGGATGGAGGTTGTGTTTGTGGTGGTTATTCCCAATCAGGCATTTCAGGAAACAAAACGCAGAATGTTTTCGGCTTGTTCGATGGCTGGGTTGTTAAGCTTTCTCAAAATGGAATTATTGAATGGCAAATAGATCTAGGAACAACTTCGTGGGATTATTTATTTGATTTAATCGAGTTGCCTGATAAGACTATATTATGTGGATTAACAGGAGGTGGAGGTGCATCAGGAAATAAGACATTAACCGGAAATGGAGGACCGGATTTTTGGATTGTTAAATTAGATTCAACAGGTAGTATTATTGACCAATATGTTTATGGTGGTACCGGTTCAGATGAATTACATGAAATGATTCTCACTTCAGATAATGGTTTAATCTGTGGTGGACTAAGTAATTCTCCTGTATCATTTGATAGAACAACTCCATCTTATGGTTCATACGATGCTTGGATTATTAAGTTAGATTCCAATTTTAATGTTGTTTGGGACCAATCAATAGGCGGGGCAAGTATAGATAATTTAGGAAGTCTTGATATGACTCAGAATGGAGATGTAATTTGTGGAATTTATTCTGATTCTCCTATAACAGGGAACAAACACGAAATGTCTTATGGAGCACGAGATTTTTGGGTGGTAAGATTGGATTCAGATGGTGAAATTATTTGGCAAAATGTTATTGGAGGAGATCAGAACGATGAACTTCATTCCGTAAGAGTAACTAAGAATGGTAATATTTTTTGCGCCGGTACTAGTTGGTCTTCTGTTTCTGGAGACGTTTTAATCCCAGTAAAAGGAATGGCTGATCTTTGGTTAATTGAAATTAATGGAGTAGATGCAAGTAGAATAAATGGTTCTGTTTTTTTTGATATTAATTCGAATAATTCGAGGGATTCAAGTGAAGTACTTGTTCAGAATCAAAAAATAAGAATGAGTAAAGACAATAGAATCTCTTTCACGAATTCTAACGGAATTTATAATTTTTATTTAGTTCCTCCTGATTCTTGTAGTTTTTTCCCTTATGTAAATTCGACTTTTTTTAATTTATCTCCAGCAATACATAATGCTTCTTTTTATATCCCAAATCAAGTAGATTCATTTAATGATTTTGCAATTAGCTCTGCAGGAAATTTCGACGACCTCTGCATGACCATCACACCATTAGGAGCATTTCGCCCTGGGTTCAATGGCAGCTATATGCTGAATTACGAGAATGTAGGAACCACAACGCAAAGTCCAACAATCGTTTTTCGGATATTCCCTAACGTTAGTTTTGTTTCTTCTAGTATTACACCCAGCGCAGTCTATCCCGATTCCGTCGTATGGAATTTGTCTTCGCTATCTCCTTTTCAAACAGGACAAATTTTGGTAACGGTGAACTTGTCTTCCACCATTCCCATCGGAACGATTTTGAATTCTTATGCGCAAATATTTCCAATTGCAAATGATGTAAACCCCAGTTGTAATAATGCTACGTGGGAAGTAACGGTAACAGGAAGCTTTGATCCCAATGATATTAGTGTAGATCAAGACACCTTGTATTCAAATGTATTTCCGAATCCACCTTATCTCGATTATTTAATTCGCTTTCAAAATACAGGAACAGATACCGCTTTCACTGTAAAAATATTGAATCCATTGGATACGATGAAACTGGATTTGAATTCGCTTGAATTTGTAGCCGCTTCGCACCCAATGGAAATGCGTTTCATTTATTACGAACGCAACATGGAATTTTTGTTTAACAATATTCTTTTGCCCGATAGTAATGTGAACGAACCCGCAAGTCATGGATTTGTGCGTTATAAAATAAAACCAAAATCAAATTTACAAGTGGGCGATTCCATTAAGAATTTTGCAGCCATCTATTTTGATTTTAATGAACCTGTGATAACCAATACAGAAAAAACGGATATATTATTATTTACTGGATTAGCAGATCAAATAAGTACTTCGGAATTATTCGTCTATCCCAACCCATCTTCACAAGATATAAATATTCAAGTTTCAAATACGCAAGGGAAGAGAATTAGTCTTGATGTTTACAATCTCTTCGGTCAAAAAGTAAAATCGCTTTTTGATGGAAAAATTATGTCGAGCGAACTGAAACAGCAATTCGATATTTCTTCCTTGAACCAAGGTGTATACTTATTGCAGTATAACGTGGATGGAGTAACGAAGAGTAAGAAGATAATTAAATGGTAATTATTTTTTTACGAATTTTCTTCTGAAGAGCTGATCGCCATTTCTTATTTGTAAAATATAAGTCCCCGCGGCCAGATTTTCAACATCCAGCGTTGTGGTATTTCCACTGTATTCAATCTCATTCATTACCAAATTTCTTCCTTGCACATCATAAACAGTAATGAGCGAATTTTTTCCAGCTGAATTGAATTGAAGATGCAATTTGTCTTTGCACGGATTCGGATACAATTTAATTTGTTCTGATGTATTTTCAATGACGGAAGTGTTAACCGCTTTCGGAAAATCAATCTTCCATAATGATGAAGTACCTGCATAACCGATTTCAATTACGTAGATGCTAGTGTCCAATAGAACCGCATCAATGGGGTGATTAAAATTACTAACGATGCGTGTAGCCGTAAATGAATAGGTTTGGTTAATGGAATCTTTAGTCAATTGTAAAAGTTGAAGATCTTCAGCATGATCATTAAATGGAGAAAGTAATTTGGAGAATCCAGTCAATGTACTATCGCCGCGAGTATAACTCAGCATGAAACCATTTCCACCGTAAATACTTGCGAGCGCACTGTCTACATCAAACACTAATCCTAGAGGGGAACGATGCGGTGTAAAACTATAAATAGGTTGATTAATAGCACCTGCATCGTAAGTATTTCCTGTAATGCTATCGCGCATATAAGCAGCGTCTGGACCATCATTCCTGCAGGGCAAATCGCAAATTAAATTAGTCGGCTTTGGTGGAAAGGTGGGATCATTCATAAACGCCCCTTGGTTCCATGATCCACTGTTGTGATTGATTAATAAATCGGCGGCTGGATTAAACCAAGCATACTGTTGTGGATTATCTGTACTTCCCATTATCCAAGGAAAGCCATAATGATGTCCTTTTTGCATCCAATTCATTTCGTCTTCGTGATCACGATCGCCTGAATTTTCAACACCAAAAAGTTCACCATTTGTATTGTATGCGAAATCATAAGTGTTGCGAATGCCACGTGCATAAACAAGTTGTAGTGCATCTAAAGCTGTGGTGTCATTCGGAATAATTAGTCCTTGCGCCGTCAATGGAATTTGTAAAACAACAGAAGTAATCGCAAGGTTACGAGTGTTTGGAAACAATCCATTATTATCTCGAATTTCACCATGGTCTCCTCGAGAGCCACTGCATAATAATAAAGTATCGTGCGTAGCATTAATTCCCAATCCACTTAAGAAATGATCAAACTGCTGTGCGGTTTCATACGGAACTGTTTCAGCCAACACCGACCAAATTCTTGTATTATTTGCTTGTAATGTTCCTTTCATAATGTAGCCAGTTGTGTATGCTGAATCCACATTATTATTTCCTGAAATATAGATCACGGAATCTTCAATCACCATACCTTGGCAAGTTTGCAATCCATGATCACCTAGGCTTGAAACTAATAAATCTGGATTCCCCGCAGTCGTTACTTTATAAATATTTCCATTGTAGGTTAAATAATAGAGCGAGCTATCAATGGTACTATAACATAAACGTGTGATATTATTCTCAACCAACTTCACTTGTGAAACTTGAATGTCGGGCATTAAGGCAATGGGAGTTTGTGCGGAAGCTTGATACGTAATAAACAAGCTAATTATGAGTTGAATTTTTTTCATGTTCATTTTTTTAAGGTTGGAAAGGATTAGAATACGCTTTATTTTCGACAAAAGTAGTGTCGCTTAGGGTTAGAAGAAATGCTTTTATATTTTGTTTTTCGGTTGTAGAAAGGTGCATGCCGCCTTGATGCACATCTCGAATTTTGGAATCAATCGTAGCACTTTTTTTAATTCCTGTACTATAAAATTCAAGAACATCATCTAACGTAGCAAAACGACCATCGTGCATATAAGGAGCAGTAAAGGCTAGATTTCTTAGCGAAGGAACCATGAACTTTCCGTTGTCGAAACTGTTTTCGGTGACGGTACCACGGCCATTATCTGTGAATTTATCTTTTTCTGATAGGGAATCTAATCCATTGTTGCTAAAAAATAAATTTGTTCCTAATGCATTTCCATCTGTCATATGGCAGCTAATGCAATTTCCTTTTACTTGATCATTGGCTAAAACAAATCCATTGTATTCTTCTTTTGAAAAATATGCTTTTCCATTCATTACTAAATCGTATTTTGACTGATAAGAAAGAAGGGAACGTAAAAACTGACCAATCACTTTGGCTACATGCAAACTATCAATTTTTTGGTTTTGGAAAATAGCAGCGAATTGTTTTTTATAAAAATCATTTCTTTCGAGTTTCATAGCAGCCTCTGTCCATGTTAAATTCATTTCAAAGGGTTCTCTTACGGGATGAAAGACGAGCTCTTCTATGGTAGCGGCACGACCATCCCAAAAAAAAGAAGGATACCACGCTAAATTAAATAATGCCATCGTGTTTCTTTTCATCAGCATCGCTTTGCGTCCACGTGAATATCTTTCAGGGGAATTGCTAAATGCGAATTTTTGTTGATGACAGCTCGAACAAGAAAGTGAACTGTCGGAACTTAAGATGGGATCATAAAATAAATATCTTCCTAAGTTCACACCTTCAATCGTCACTGGATTATTTTCTGAAGTAGGCATTTTTGGAAAAAAATTTAAGGTTGGAAAAACATAAGGCGTGGTTTGATGTAAACTAGCACTAACCGAAATAGCTACACCAATAAAAAGTAAAATAATTCGAAACTTTTTCATCCTTAAAATTTTTAGTGTTCGATGATCAGCGGGATGGTTTCCGATTTTAAATTCGTTTTTATTTTAAGCAAGTAAAAACCGGTTGCATATTTCTTGCTATCGAACCAATATTTTGTAGGTATATTTTTCCAACTTTCGACTACCGTACCTTTTGCATTAATTAATTCCATGGTTTCGATAAGATGAAATTCAGATTTCTTTTGTGCTTCAATATTGACGATTCCATTACTGGGATTAGGATATACCGTTAAATACTGTTTGCGTTCCACCTCTTGTATCGTATGGATAAAAGTAGGATGCGAAATAAAATCATCTATGATCCAACCTTCTCTACCATTATCAATCGAATCTGATTTAAAAGTGAATCGCAAGGATATAGTATCAGGCAATTGCGACATCCATGAGACATCAAAGCAGAGCCAAATATTTCTCCAAGTCGTATCTCTCCCGCTAAATGCAAATTCCCCACTAATTAATGTGTCTTGATTTGAAGGGTTGAAGCCATAGAAATTATAGACCAGCGGATTATTAAAAACATTTTGCCATGTAAGCCCATCATCTGTGGTGAATTCAATGATTCCACCATCATGTGTAGAATCCATATCCAGTTTTTGAAGCCACTGAAGTGCGTAAATACCTCCCCAACCCATACTGTTTTCAATTTTTATGGTAAAAAAGGATGTATTATTAATGGGATAATTATTTACTGTATCTGTAATCATCACGTTCGGTTGACTAGCAGCGGAATTGAAAAGCGTTTTTTGAGGAGGACCAATTTGCCAAATATTAGTAACGTTAGTATCTAAAACTACATTTACTGAATTTGAATAAATGGTATCGGCTCCATCGAAATATTGAAATTGAAATTGTGCCTGTAAAACATTTGCAGAAAAGAAAAAAAGTAGGGCGAGGTAAATTTTTTTCATACTAATAGATTTAAAATCGTTAGATTACTTATATTAGTAAAGGTAATTGTAATTTCTATTCTAAGATGTAATTCAATAAGGTCACGTAAAATTTTACAATCACAGGGAAATTGATTTAGCTAATTCTTTAATTGGGTTCTTTAATTTGATAGATTGGATTTAGACTTAAAATTTCTATTATTCTGATGCTAATTCATTTCTCTCTCATTTTCAACAATATTGCAAACTTGCATTTCCTCTTTTGCTCTTTTTGTCTACCTTTGCGACCTCAATAACCCATAGGCACGCCTATCATGTTGAAATACAAACGTTTAGCTCTACTATCAATCCTGACATTTGCCATGTTCACACTGATCTTCTCGATCAATGTGGCTCAGGATTCTTCTCATAATCAACTTCCTCAAACTGAAACAGTTAGTGTAGACGAGCACGCTCATGGCGACGCTGCAACTACTGCTGTACATTCGGAATCAGGTGAAGGTGAAGCTCATGCAGAAGAAAAATTAAATGCCGGAAAAATTATTATGGAACACGTTGCCGACGCTCATGGTTGGCATTTGTGGGGTCATACTGAAATTCCTCTTCCTATTATTCTTTATTCTTCAGATCGCGGAATGGCTCTTTTTAGCAGTTCCCGTTTTGAGCATGGACATAAAACCTATGGTGGTTATATGTTGCAAGGCCAGAAAGTGGTTGCTGTAAATGAAATGGGGGAGATGGATGCACATCATGCTACTATTAATGAAGCAGTCACTGCTAATATTTTTGATATCTCAATTACGAAGAACGTAGCTTCTATTTTTATTTGCTGCGGATTGATGCTTTTAATCTTTACAAATATCGCAGGTGCTTATACTCGTAAACGCAAAGGTCTTGCGCCAACTGGATTGCAAAATGCGATGGAGCCGATCATCATGTTTGTAAGAGATGATTTGATTAAGCCAAGTATTGGTCATAAGTACGAAAAATATTTACCCTACCTCTTAACGGTATTCTTCTTTATCTGGATTGCGAACTTGATGGGATTAATTCCAGTGTTTCCATTCGGAGCGAACTTAACAGGAAGCATTAGCATCGCATTAACCTTGGCGGTATTTACATTTGTTATTGTAACAGTAAATGCGAACAAGAATTACTGGGAGCACGTTTTCATGATGCCCGGTGTTCCAAAAGGAGTGTTGATCTTGTTAACACCGATTGAAATTTTAGGAGTGTTCTTACGTCCCTTCGTATTGATGATTCGACTTTTTGCGAACATCACTGCGGGTCATATCATCGCCTTAGCATTCTTCAGTTTGATATTCATCTTCGGACAAAACGGAACGGGAGTAGGTTTAGCGGTGTCGCCATTAACATTAGTCTTCACCGTTTTCATGACGGTATTAGAATTATTAGTTGCCTTCTTACAAGCTTATGTATTCACTATGTTAAGTGCTGTATACATTGGAGCTGCCGTAGAAGAACATCATCATTAATAGAAAATTTATTACTTACCTTAAATACAAATTACAATGTTATCAAACATCTTACTTCAAGCAGCTGCCGAGAACATCGGAATGGGCTACGGTCTTGCTGCAGTTGGAGCTGGTCTTGCTGCAATCGGTGCTGGAATCGGTATCGGTCGTATCGGTGGATCTGCTCTTGAATCAATCGCTCGTCAACCTGAAGCTTCAGGCGACATCCGCGGAAACATGATTCTTGCTGCTGCCCTTGTAGAAGGAGCTGCCTTCTTCGCGATGGTAATCGGCCTTCTTGCAATCCTTACTAAATAAGCGATTGTAAAAAAATCAAAAACCGGCAGAACGACGATTGGTCGGGTGCCGGTTTTACTCAAAAAATTATTACTCACTATATAGAGGGAAACCTCAACGATACTGCTTCGGCCTAAACCTACGCAGTACAATTTATACTGACACACCATGGAACTCGTAAAACCCGAATTCGGTCTCATCTTTTGGATGAGCATCTCCTTTCTGATTGTAGTGTTCTTAATGCGCAAGTTTGCATGGGGACCTATTCTTAGTTCATTGAAAGAACGTGAAACTTCTATCTCTGATGCATTAAATGCAGCGAAGAAAGCGAAGGAAGAAGTAGCGAACATGACTGCTGAGAATGAGCGCATCTTACAAGAAGCGCGCAACGAGCGTGATATTCTTTTACGTGAAGCGCGTGAAACAAAGGATCAGATCATCAACGAATCTCGTGCAAAAGCACAAGTGGAAGGCGATCGTTTAATTACGTTAGCGCGTGAAGCCATCACCAATGAGAAAATGGCGGCGATCACGGATTTGAAAAATCAAGTAGCTTATTTGTCCATTGAAATTGCAGAGAAAATGATTCGTCAAAAACTCAGCAACGACGAACAACAAAAAGCACTTGTTCAAGAAATGTTGAAAGACGTTAAAATGAATTAATGAATGACTTGTTTTGTTTTCTGTTGATGTAATCAAGAGGGAAAAAAGCAAGAAATCAGGAATAAAAATAAAATGATAGAATCAAAAGTAGCCCGCCGTTATGCCAAGTCCCTCTTCGGATTGGCCCTCGAGCGTAATGTTGCCGAGGTGATCTATAAGGACATGGAATTGTTGCACGCAACCTGTGCAGCAAGCCGTGAATTAGTGGCCTTGTTAAGAAATCCAATTGTTCAAAGTGATAAAAAGGCGTCTATCATCAAAGCATTGTTTGGTTCAAAAGTGAATGACCTTACGAATGCATTTATGAATATTGTGATCGACAAACATCGCGAAAGTGATTTGAATGGTATTGCGGCAGCGTACATCCAGTTCTATAAAGATTACAAAGGAATCGTTACGGCTCATATTGCTACTCCTGTAGCTTTGGATGCTACAATGCGCGAAACCATTTTGAATTTAGTGAAGAAATCAAAAGGGGATAAAGTGGAGTTAATTGAAGAAGTAGATCCTTCCTTAATTGGTGGATTTGTGTTAACGGTAGGTGATGAACAACATGATACAAGCATCAGCAGAAAGATTACGATGTTGAAGCGCGAGTACAACATCAACTTGTACGTAAAAGACTATTAAAAAATAAAAGACTTGAATGACTTTCTGTGGATGGTCATTCTTCATTGACATAATTTAACAAACATTAATAATAAAAAATTACAATGGTAGACGTAAGACCCGACGAAGTTTCAGCGATACTCCGCCAACAATTGGCAGGTTTTAAAACCGTAGCTGAACTGGAAGAAGTTGGTACTGTACTTCAAGTAGGAGATGGTATTGCTCGTATTTACGGACTCACGAAGGTGCAATCCGGTGAGTTGATCGAGTTTGAAAACGGACTGAAAGGAATCGTTTTGAATTTGGAAGAAGATAATATTGGAGTAGTAACACTTGGATCTTCTAACTCGATTAAGGAAGGTGATATGGTAAAGCGTACTGGTAACATTGCATCTATTAACGTAGGTGAAGGAATGTTAGGTCGTGTTATCAATACACTTGGAACACCTATCGACGGTAAAGGTCCTATCAAAGGAGAACTTTTTGAAATGCCTTTGGAGCGTAAAGCACCAGGAGTAATTTTCCGTCAGCCGGTAACAGAACCATTGCAAACAGGGATCAAAGCTATTGATGCGATGATTCCAATCGGACGTGGTCAGCGTGAGTTGATCATCGGCGATCGTCAAACTGGTAAAACAGCGGTGGCGTTGGATGCAATCATCAATCAAAAAGAATTTTACGATAAAGGCGAGCCTGTATATTGTATCTATGTTGCCATCGGACAAAAAGGTTCTACCATCGCAAACGTTGTAAAAACATTAGAAGAGCGTGGCGCAATGCCATACACTGTGGTTGTTGCAGCAACAGCTTCTGACTCTGCGCCGATGCAATTCTACGCGCCAATGGCGGGTGCATCCGTTGGAGAATTTTTCCGTGATACAGGTCGTCCAGCATTGGTTGTTTATGATGATTTGTCAAAACAAGCCGTTGCATACCGTGAGGTATCTTTATTATTACGTCGTCCTCCAGGTCGTGAGGCTTATCCAGGAGACGTATTCTATTTACACAGTCGTTTGTTAGAACGTGCTGCGAAAGTGATTAAGTCGGACAGTATCGCTGCTCAGATGAATGATCTTCCAGAATCGTTGAAATCGAGAGTGAAAGGCGGTGGATCATTAACGGCACTTCCGATCATCGAAACACAAGCGGGTGACGTATCAGCTTACATTCCAACGAATGTAATTTCGATTACCGACGGACAAATTTTCTTAGAAGCAAACTTATTCAACGCTGGAGTACGTCCTGCTATTAACGTAGGTATTTCGGTATCTCGTGTAGGAGGTAATGCACAGATTAAGTCGATGAAGAAAGTAGCTGGTACATTGAAATTAGATCAAGCACAATACCGCGAGTTAGAAGCATTCTCGAAGTTCGGTTCTGATTTAGATGCTGCAACGAAAGCAGTAATCGACAAAGGATCACGTAACGTAGAAATTTTAAAGCAAGGTCAATATTCTCCTTTCCGTGTAGAAGAGCAAGTAGCTATTATCTATTGCGGATCGAAAGGACTTCTCCAAGCCGTACCCGTTAGAAAGATCAGAGATTTCGAAGCGGACTTCTTAAACTTACTTCGCTCACAACATAAGAATGTGTTGGATCAATTAGCGAAAGGTGTGATTAACGATGAGGTGACTGGAGAGTTGGAGCGAGTAGCGAAAGATTTAACGAAAAAATACTCTGGTTAATTCAGAATGCAGTCCCGATAGCTATCGGGATAAGAATTCAGAATTGCCCCCCCGTCTTCGTTGTGCGAGGTTAAATTCAGAATTACCCCCGCTCTTCGCTGCGCAAGGTTTAATTCACAATTGCCCCCTCTTCGCACGAGGTTTAATAATTTTAACCAAGACGAGAATTATTAGATAGTAAAAAGTAAATAAATAATTCTGAATTCTGCATTCTGAATTCTAAATTAAAAGCAACATGGCAAATTTAAAAGAGGTTCGAAACCGAATTGTTTCCGTAAATAGTACCCAGCAAATCACCAAAGCGATGAAGATGGTGAGTGCGGCAAAGTTACGTCGTGCACAGAATGCCATTCAAGCGTTACGTCCTTATGCAAATAAGTTAGGTTCTATTTTAGCTAATCTTTCTTCATCGATGGAAGAAGGCGAGGGTGGAAATTTTGCTAAAGTTCGTCCGGTAGAAAAAGTGCTTATCGTTGCGGTTTCTTCAAATCGTGGATTAGCAGGTGCGTTTAATACGAATATCATGCGTGCCATTAATTCGTTGTTGGCGAATGAGTACAATGCACAGATGAAAGCAGGGAACGTAAATATTTTGTGCATTGGAAAAAAGGCTTCTGATTTTTATTCTAAGAATCCGAATGTTTATTTAGGACATCATAATGATATTTATGCAGACCTTACTTTTATCAATGCATCAAAGATCGCAGAAGAGATCATGAGTGATTTTGCAGCAGCAAAGTATGATCGTGTTATTGTTGTGTATAATCAGTTTAAGAATGCAGCCGTTCAATATGTAATTAACGAACAGTTATTACCATTGATTCCTCCTCCTGTAACGGAAAATACAAAGAAGAACGATTATATTTATGAGCCATCGCAAGGAGAAATCGTTTTAGAATTGATTCCTAAATCGGTGAAGACACAATTGTTCAAAGCATTGTTAGATTCACACGCTTCCGAACACGGAGCACGTATGACTGCCATGAACAAGGCAACCGATAATGCAGGTGAGATGTTAAAAGAACTTCGATTGACTTACAACAAAGCCCGCCAAGCTTCTATCACCAACGAAATTTTGGAGATCGTTGCTGGAGCAGAAGCGTTGAACGGATAAGAGAAATATAGTTTAAAGGAAAAGCCGATTCTGAAAGGAGTCGGCTTTTTTGTTGGGGAACACTTTGTTGATTTGCTCAATTATGGAATAGAAATTTTTGAGCGTAAGAAGGTTGTATAAATGGATGCTAGTTATTTCAGATGGTAGCTTTGTAAGGGATAAAACCATTAAATAACCAAGGATTTAGACACGGTGGCCAAAACGCACTTTGGCAGTTTATTATTTATCGTTATATTGCAATCTGAAATCCATGGGAATGAAAAAAATACTATTTGTAAGTGTTATCTTTTTATTGATGAGTAGAGGCGCTTTTTCTCAGGGAATTTGGACACAAAAACCTTCCATTGGTCATTCAGATTATGTTGAACGAACCCTTGCCACCGGTTTTGAAATTAATGGACAAGGATATATTGCAGGAGGAAATGGTATAGGTCGCCAAAATTTCACTAATTCATTAAATGATGTACATCGATTTACGCCTGCAGGGAATACATGGGATCGAGTCGCGGATTGTGGGGTAAGTGGAAGAACCGGTCCTGTCTCTTTTTCAGTGAATGGAAAAGGGTATGTTGGGATGGGCTATATTCAAACGAATAGCAGTACCAATGTATACTTGAAGGATCTTTGGGAGTACAATCCCATCACTAATGTATGGGCGCAGAAAGCAGATATGGGCTCTTCAGGACGGTACAGTCCGTTTTCTTTTGTCATCGGAAACTATGGTTTCGTTGGAGCAGGCAGTTCTAACAATACTCCGTTTACTCGATTTGATTTTTGGAGATATGATCCATCAACAAATACATGGTTGCAAAAGGCGCAGTTGACCAGTACACAAGCTCGCTATGGAGCAGTTGGATTTAGCATTGGAGCAAAAGGATATGTAACGTGTGGCTATAAGAGCGCCTTGGGCGGACCATCAAAAGATTTACTCGAATACGATACTACCGCAAATGTTTGGACCATTAAAGCATCGCTTCCTGTTTCTGCACCTGTGCGACAATTCGCGAATGGATTTACGTTAAACGGAAAAGGATACGTAGTAGGTGGAAATGATAATGGTCCTACAACCTATTACAGCGATTGCTACGAATACAATAATGTAACCGATACGTGGACTCAAAAAACATCGGCGCCATTCACATTAAGTTTATCGGCATCTTTTATAGTCAATAATGAAGGATATATTCTCACCGGTCTTCGCAATGGTAATGCAATTGATAATTCTTTTATTAAATATAATTCGCTCACGAATTCTTGGACACAATTGATATCACCAAAAGCTACTGCGCGTTCTCGAATGTGTGCAAGCGTGGTGAATGATAAATTATGGATAGGTCCTGGTGTTTGTGGTGACTACAATTATTTAAATGTAGGAACCTTGTATGGTAAGTTTAGACGTGATACTTGGTTATATGATCCATCAACAGAAATTTGGACAGCAAAGGATTCATTTCCGTTGAACCGATATAGTGCCAGTTCTTTTACAGTAGATAGTATTTTATATTTAGTAGGAGGATCCGATCAAACACAAGCGGTATTTAATACGTGTTGGTCGTATAACCCGAATGGTGGTACCTGGACACAAGTAGCAAATTTTACAGGTCCTTCCCGATTAGGTGGAGTAGCACTTACCATTAGTAACAAAGTGTATTATGGCTTTGGTGTTGCACCTACTAGTAATTATTATAATGATTGGTATGAGTACATACCCGGTTCAAATTCATGGGTGACGAAAACTTCTGCACCTGTAAATTTTGCAGGACGATTTAATGCAGGAGCTTTTACCATTAACGGTAAGGGATATGTCGTAGCGGGGTCAACGTTTGGATCCAATCCAGCGCAATGTTATGAATACAATCCGTTAACGAATGCATGGACAGCAAAAGCAAATTTCAATACCAATACACGTAATGCAGGAGCTGCATTTGCCATTGGTAATAAAGGTTATTATGCTTGTGGTTATTTACAAACGGGCTATTTAGACACTTCTGCGTTTAAAAAAGATTTTTATGAGTTTGATCCCATTGCAAATACTTGGATTGAAAAAGCAACATTACCATTCACTGCAGGGCGCGAAGGTTGTGTAGGATTAGGAACTAACGGTTATGGCTATGTGATCGGTGGAATGCAAGTAGCACCCGCTGCCAATGGAATTGATGAAGTGTTTACTTTTAAATCCGATATGTGGCAGTATACTCCCGATAGTATTAAACCTACCATTGTAGGCGGGGTAACAGCTTTTTGTGCTGGATCTTCCATCACCGTAAACTATCAATCAGTAGCACTTACCTTAAATGCAGGAAATGTGTTTTCTATTCAATTGAGTAATGCTAGTGGTTCCTTTACAGCACCTATTACTATTGGAACACTTACCAGCACGGCTACAAGTGGAAGTATCACAGGCACGATTCCCACAGGACAAGCTGCAGGAACAGGATATCGAGTACGGATCGCAAGTTCAAATTTTGCAGATATTGGTGATGACAATGGTGTAAATTTAACCATCTCTCGAAACACGCTTAGCATAAGTTCGTTTTTACCGACCAGTGGATTAGCAGGAGATTCAATAACGGTATCAGGTACTAATTTTATTGGTGCATCTAAAGTTCGGTTCAATGGGATTTTAACAGGATATCGAGTGGTAAGTGCTACACAAATAAAAGCGGCTGTGCCATCATTGGCTACCACTGGAAAAATAAATATTATCACGGCTTGCGACAGTGTTCTCTCATCATCGAACTTCCAAGTCAATTCATTTAATTTCAACTTGAAGTTATTTGTGGAGGGATTGTATACAAATGCACAGCAAATGGTGCCTACTTTATATCTTGAAGGGATCAGCTCAGATACGAATGCCTGCGACACCATCACATTGAAATTGCATCAGCCACTTGCTCCATATTCTCTTGTTCATGAAACGAAATGTATACTCTTGAAAAATGGAAATAGTGTATGTGCTATTCCGGGTGGATATTACAACGGGAGTTATTTTGTGGAGGTGAAAACAAGAAATTCAATTGCGACTTGGAGTAAGACAGCCATATTTATCAATACCGCTTTTTTGTTTTTACTTGCTCAGTAGTTTGTTCTTCTTAGAGGTAATTCTAATAATATATTAGTATTAATCGTGGAATAGAATTGATTGTTATTGTCAATTTAAGTGTTTTTTATTACATTTGAGTTCACTTTAAATTCTTTCATCATGAAGAAATTTTTACTTGCTTTGATCATATGCTGCAATAGCATTTCACTCCACGCTCAAACTTCGGTTTATCATCCATTCCCAGATTCTGCTGCGAATTGGAATTATTCCTACTGGAATGTATGTTGGGGAATCATTGGTAATTCTAGCATTGATTATTACAATTCGTACTTTATAGGTCAGGATACACTCATCAATAATGTTTCTTATCATTCATTTCAAATACCAGCATTTGTGTATCAAGCAGGGCCTCATTGTACCCCACCTGGATTTTATATTTTACCAGGTAAATATGCAGGTGCTTTTCGAAATGATCATCTCAATAAAAAAGTTTATTTCATTCCGGAAACAGATTCTGTCGAGCAACTTTTGTTTGATTTTGATATGCAAGTAGGAGATAGTCTAAAAGGATTTCTTTCGATTTGTGTTCCGAATGCTGTTTGCGACACAGTGATTGCAATTGATAGTGTGCTCGTTGGAAATGCATATCGTAAGCGATGGCATATCAATTCAGATTATCATGTTTATTTTATCGAAGGAATTGGATCTACATATGGCTTACTAAGATATGTTCCCACAAACTGGACGGATCATGATGATATCAATTTAGATTGTTTCCAACAAAACGGACAAAACTTATATCCAGATACTTTGGGTTCTTGCCCATTGTTAACTTCTGTTGCTACACTTCCATCAGCGGAAATTATGATTAAAATTCATCCAAACCCATCTAAAGGAAATGTACAAGTAGAGATGAATTCAGCAAATAATATTGAACGTTGGGTTCTATATAATTTGAATGGACAAATTGAAAGAACTGAAACAGTTCAAAACAAAAATCAATTTGAAATAAATGGAATTCTTCCTGGGTTTTATATCCTCACTCTTATTTTGGAAGATGGACGAAAAGTAATTCGAAAAATAGTGGTCGTGTAAGGATTTAATATTTTACAAGCTTTATCACATCCAATCCATAGCGTAAAAAATAAACGCCTTCGGGGAGTAAACCAAGTTGTAAAGGAACAGTATTATTTCCTTCTTGCAGAGAAACTGTTTCAGAGAAAACCAATTGTCCTGCAGTATTCATGATTTCTAAAATAGAATGACTTGATTCATTTGAGTAAAGCATTAACCATGCTTGATCATGAATCGGATTCGGAAAGAGTTGCGGTGTACTAACGCCATCGCCTATACGAACGGGAACGATTTTACTTACATCAGATCGACCATCTATATCCACTTGTTGTAAACGATAATATATAAGTCCTTGCCCAGGTGTATAGTCGGTAAATGAATAAGAGCTGATGGTACTTGTGGTTCCGCTGCCTTGTACTTGCCCAATGGTTTCAAAAGTAGTTCCGTCTCTACTGCGCTCCACATTAAAATAATCGTTTCCACTTTCACTAGCGGTTTTCCACTGAAGCAAGACGTTTGAAGAAATGGGTTTCGCATCAAAGGAAAGCCATTCAACAGGCAATGGTGCATTTCCAAATCCAATTGCAAAATTACCCCAGAAATTAACCGTTGTAATTCCACTTCTAACGGCGGTGGCTGTACCTCCGAACTCAGATTGACTAGCATTGGAATGAACTCCCATAGGAGCTCCCAACCAATTACTAGAGGCATCATCTCTACGAATTATTCCATATCGTGTAGCTGGCGCAACTGAATTGGTATGTCCTCTTTCTCTAAGTGTTAAAGATAGATTCATGGCTGTTGGCAATGTGTTCGGAAGAATATTCCAATTCCCAGCATCTAACATGTTGCCAATTGAACTGCCGTTTATCAAACATATACCAGGATTTGGAACTGTTCCAGAGGGTGTATTAAAATCTATTATAATATTCGACATCCCGACTTGACTGGCAATAATTAAGTTGGCAAGTTCATAATCGGTAGAAGTTCCTACCGGAAAATCATAATTGCCGCTAATGGCAATTTGTCTTCGCAACTTTCCATTGATATAACGGCTAAGGGTATGCCCTGCAATGCTGGTAACACTCGTAGAAGTAGTATACACTTCATTAGCTCCAGTATTAATTAAACCATTTGTTAAAGTTAGGATGTTCTCCACTTGTAAGTTGGTTCCACCGCTGATACCTGCCAAATTATCAATGTCCAATCTATAAAATACTTCTTTCACTGGTGTGTTGATGGCTTGTAAAGAGGAACCAATAAAATAAACTCGACTGTTTCCTTCGCGGAAAGCAGCCTCATTGAAGTTGGTCCAGTTTCCTTTTAGTTGGATGACACCATCTTTTGTATTCGGATTATTATCACTAAAATCTAATTCGCCACCTGTAATATTTAAGTTCCCTAAAATACGAAGCACACGAACGTTGGTATCTGCACCAATTAATTTATAACCTTGTATATTTAAATCTCGACACGCATGTACAGAGTCGACTCGAAGTCGGCAATTAAAAGTAACTCCACTGGAAGGAATTAACACATCGGTTGTAGAATCGGGTACAACAAAATCTTCCCAGTTAGTACAAACATACCAATCGGTATTTTTTGCACCCAACCATTTTCCTCGTTGATAGCCTCCTGCAACAATGGTGATGGCAGCACCTAAATGATACTGAGGGACGGCAGCGTTATATCCAGCACAGTTTCCTGGGTAGGAAGTCCAGTTAACAACAGTATTGATTTGATCTACCCATGCACGTTGTGTACGAGCAACGAGTAGGCTTCCTGTATATTTTATATAGTCTGAACCCGTCGCTGGGAGAATAACGTAACAATCTAACTTGGGATATAAACCAGACGCAGTACTTGTATTGGCATAATCTACCCAAGCGGTACCAGTATTAAAACCAAACAAAATTGTACCTGTATAAATTCCATCATGCGCTCCCCCGCCATTGATCCAATTTCCGCCTTGCATAAAATGAAATTGATCACCACCCACATTTAAATTAAAAGTACCTCCTGAATTGAGATTGGTAAATGTCCAATTTACATCTGGAGAAATGGCAAATCCATTTCCAGCAGCATCAAAACGAATGGTAATGATAGTTCCTGCAAAAATGGTTCCTCCCGTTCTTGTTAATCGAACGACTCCTTCAGTATCACCCCATCTTCCAGGGAAAACCGCTGATCGGTTATAGCCATTATCTGTAATATCTAAAGTAGTGCCTATCGTAATATCGCGGAAACAAACGAAACTGATTTCATCATCGGAAGCCCCGCCCGCCCCTGGTCCGGAACCACAGCTATTCGTTGCATTTACGCCCATCACTAAAAAATCGCCTCGCTTTAATAATGTTCCAGCACCTGGAGAACAAGAAACTTCTTCACCACTGCTCCATTCGTTACCGTAACGCACAAATATTTTGAAATAATACAAAGTAGCATTTGCCAAATTGTTTATAGTAACATTAGTACCAGGACCTTTATAAACGACGAATCCACTTTCATACGCTGTTCCTGATCCGTATGTAGCATTGGCGATATAAGCACTACCATTTCCGGCAGGAGCCACGGTGAATGGAACTAACGGTTGCGCCACTACCATAATTTCGTTATAGCATCCCACAGGAAGTACCCAGGATATATTAGAAGCTAAGTTGATACAGTTTGCACCAGGCGCTGTTACATTAAATGGCGACAAGTAGATGGTTAAGTCGCTTCCATTATCTACACCCACAACAGAAGGAATATCCGAAGTTACGCGAATTCGATAGGCTGTTCCAGTTCCTAAACCGGGCGGCAATGTGGCTATGATACTTTGTGCTCCGCTGGCATTTGATACTACGGTTCCAATAACAGTAGGAGATAAAAACTGCCCAGCCGAATTACTGAGTTCAGCAGAAAAAGTACATCCGCCAGCAGTGAAATTAGCTGCCGATGCATAGGTAAATGGAACGGTAACTGAACCCGAAGTAGACGATGATACACAAAATGGAGATCCTGTGATTACACCCGTCGAAATATTGTCACCAACAGCCGCTAAGCTGGAAACGTTAATATCATCAATTGATAAATTACAAGAGTTATTTCCAAAACCGCTAACGTAATAATATTTCCAACGTACTTGCATGTTGGCTCTATTGTCAACAGCATTCGCAGTGGCTACTGATAAATTAACAGAGATCGTTTGTTGATTGGGTACTATTCCACTATAAATATATTCAATGGGTCCTGGCACATCTAACCAAGGAGAAACCGTTGAAATTCGATATTGCAATCTGATGTTGTAGGAATTACCTACTGCCCAAGTTCTCGATGTCCAAGTAACTATTAAATCTGTTCTTCCTGTTGAATTTAATCCTAAAACAGAAGCTCCAATAGTATTAGGTGTTTTAGAATAATTGAAATGAGAATATCCTGAAAGTCCTAATCCTGCAAACCTGTTTCCAGATCCTAAATTATAGACCCCTGTATAATTTGCGGTGGTGGGATCTCCCAATAGAGGATTCGAGTCGCGAGCACAAGTATGGAAAAACATATTGGGTGGATAACTAAATGCAGGAGCTGCACTAGCCCATGCACCCATAAAATAATTACCCCCTCCTAAATTAAATGGAGCCGGGTTCGTCTGGGCGTTGACGGTCAGTCCGCTACAAACGAAAAGAAATATAAATAGTGCAGTTTTGCCCCAGTTTAACATTGGTGCTAAGGTATGACTTTAACTTCGGATTCACTATTATCGAATGATTAAAATTTTGTCAAATTGGGTGAATGCGAAGTTTATACGGATGAATATCTTTTGAGAGTGAAATAGCTGTTTTTGAAATGGTTTTGGATTCTAATGAGATGTGACCCTTTTTAAAGAATATGCCCGCGAGCCATGGTTAAAAAGGGTAGAGTTAGAAATGACGGCTGGGCGACAAGTTAAATGAATGTTTAATTCGTGTTAATGTCATCCAATAATCCTAATATTTTCTAACTTCGCCAGATTGTCTAGAGACTATGCAGAACTATCGCTTTATCAACAATTTATGTGGCTGGATCATCTTCGCCATATCTTCCTTCGTTTATATCAGTACCATCGAGCCTACTGGAAGCTTCTGGGACTGTGGTGAATTTATCGCCTCTTCTTTTAAATTACAAGTAGGACATCCTCCAGGGGCACCTCTTTTTATGATGATGGGAAGGGTGATGAGTCTGTTCGCTGGCTCAGATCTCACACAGGTTTCTGTGATGATTAATATCCTCAGCGCCTTAATGAGTGCCGGAACAATTCTCTTTTTGTTTTGGACAATTACCATCTTAACGAAAAAAATTCTTGCGCCTAATCAAGAAGCGGATGGTGGAAATATTATCGCTATTATGGGTGCTGGATTTGTAGGCGCGCTTGCTTATACTTTCAGTGATTCATTTTGGTTTTCAGCAGTAGAAGGTGAAGTATATGCATCTTCGTCCTTCTTTACTGCAATCGTTTTCTGGGCCATGTTTAAGTGGGAGTCGGTGGCCGATGAAAAGCATGCAAATCGTTGGATTATCCTTATCGCTTATTTGATGGGATTATCCATCGGAATTCACTTATTGAATTTATTGACAATACCAGCTCTCGCTTTCATTTATTATTTCAAAAAGTTTAAACCTACTACTTCCGGAGTGATAAAAACAGCTGCGCTTGGTGTGGCTATCTTAGGATTTATTCAGTACGGAATTATATCTGGCTTTGTGAAACTTGCTTCGAAATTCGAATTGTTTTTTGTGAATGGAATGGGCGCACCCTTCTGGTTAGGCTTCATTACGTTCTTCTTGATCATCATTGCGGCAATCGTTTATGGATTAAATTATACGGTGAAACGCAATATGCCTTTGTGGAATTTATCTTTACTATGTGTTGTATTTATTTTATTAGGATACTCTTCTTATTCTATGATTGTAATTCGCTCAGCAGCGAATCCACCCATGGATGAAAATGATCCAGAAAATGCATTCAACTTATTAGGATATATTAATCGTGAACAATACGGAGATCGCCCTTTATTCTTTGGACAATATTATAATGCACGTCAAACCGATTTGGAAGAAGGTGCGATGCAATACACGAAGGGAGAAGATAAATACATTGAGACTACACGTAAAATAACTCCTATCTATGATCCGGCTTTCAGTACGATTTTCCCTCGTATGTATAGTGCACAAGAAAGTCACATTACCGCCTATAAAGAATGGGCAGGAATTAAAGGAGATCAAAAACCAACGTTCGCACAAAATCTAAAGTTCTTTTGGAACTATCAAGTGATTCATATGTATTGGCGATATTTCATGTGGAATTTTGCAGGTCGACAAAATGATATGCAAGGCCATGGTGGTATCACTAAAGGAAATTGGTTAAGTGGTATAAAAGCGATTGATGCGATGCGACTAGGTCCACAGGATAATCTATCAAAGGGTATGATGGATAATAAAGCAAGAAATTGTTTTTATTTTCTTCCTTTAATTTTAGGATTAATTGGTATGATTTGGCATTATCGTCGAGATAGTCACGATGCATGGACAGTAATGTTGTTATACTTCTTTACTGGAATGGCGATTGTTTTATACTTGAATCAATACCCGTATCAACCACGTGAACGTGATTATGCATACGCCGCTTCGTTCTATACTTTTGCAATTTGGATTGGTTTAGGAGTAGCTGCATTAGCCGATAAACTTAGACAGAAAAAAATGTCGATGCCCGTAGCAGGTGCTTTAACATCCATTGTTTGTTTGGCTGCCGTTCCGGGAATTATGGCGAAAGAAGGATGGGATGATCATAATCGTTCGCATCGTTTAACCTCTCGTGACATTGCATGGAATTATTTGCAAAGTACTGCACCCAATGCCATCATCTTTACCAATGGAGACAATGATACATTCCCGCTATGGTATGCTCAAGATGTAGAAAACGTTCGAACGGATACTCGCGTTGTCAACTTGAGTTTATTGAATACCGATTGGTACATCGATCAAATGAAACGCAAAGCGTACCAAAGTGATGCGGTGCCTTTCTCCTTAACACGTGAGAAGTATGTACAAGGAACACGAGATTATGTTCCTTTTTACGACCGACAAATTCCAGGTTATACGGATGCAAAGGAGGTGATGGAATTCATCAAAAGTGAAAATCAGGAAGCGAAAGTGCGTACACAAGGTGGTTCATCACTCAATTATTTACCAACTAAAAAATTATTTATTAAAGTTGATAAAGCGGCGGTGTTAAAGAATGGTGTTGTAAGACCAGAAGATGCAAGTAAAATTGTTGACACTATTTTCTGGGATATCGATCGTTCTTATTTGATGAAAGCAGATTTGATGATCTTGGATTTGATTGCAAACAACGACTGGACACGCCCAATTTATTTTGCGGTTACGGTAGGGAATGATAGTTACTTGAGCCTCGAGCCTTACTTCCAGTTGGAAGGATTGGCATATCGTTTTGTTCCGATTCGTACTAGTGCCGACGCCTCTGGGCAAACGGGACGTGTAGATCCAAAA
The DNA here is from genome assembly GCA_031411335.1 of Bacteroidota bacterium. Classification (GTDB taxonomy): domain Bacteria; phylum Bacteroidota; class Bacteroidia; order AKYH767-A; family OLB10; genus JAJTFW01. The sequence goes on along the minus strand of JANOAX010000054.1, from coordinate 5,356 downwards.
ACCATGTATCAAAACATGATGGGTAAGTTCTTGTGGGGAAATATGAATCGTGAAGATGTGTACCTCGATCAAAACAATTTGAACATGACTATGAACTTCAGAAATAATTTTTCTCGTTTAGTAGATGGATTATTAACAGAAGGAAAATTGGATTCAAGTGTTGCAGTTTTGGATAAGATGAATCAAGAGATCCCAGACAAGACCGTTCCTTATAATGTAATGATGTTACGTCCTATTGAGCAATATTTCACAGCTGCAAAAGGAATCAGTAAACCTGCCATTGGTCCAGATGGAAATCTAACCAGCAATACCATTGAATTACCAGAAGCGCGACGCAAACACGCTATGGATATGGGCAGAGCAATTACACTTCGTATGGCCGATATTTATGAAGACGACTTGCATTATTATTTCTCCTTGAAAGGAACGCAGTATCTGAAGTTCGTGGATAAAGAAATGAATCAAGCCATGGCGATCTTCTCTGAATTAATACGAATGTCAAAAGCAGCAGGGCAAGATGATATTGTGAAACAACTCGAACCTAGGTTTAAGAAGTTGGAAGAGGTGTACACGAGGTAATTGAGAATTCAGAATTCAGAATGTAGAATTAAGAATTGGGGTGTTTCAATCTGAAACGATGTTCTCACTTCGAAATAAAATTTGTTCATGTACCGATTGAATTCTGCATTCATATCGCGAAGCCTCGCGACTGCATTCTGAATTAAAAACGGGGGGAATTCTGATCCCGAAGCCTCGGGACATAATTCATATCCCGATAGCTATCGGGACTGAATTAAAAAAAAGGGGGGTGGGGGAATTCTGCATTCATAATTCTTAATTCTGAATTGAAACAATGGTTCGACCACCCACATATCTCCGTTTTCTTTACCCTGGAGTGGTGTGGAATAAACCTACCAAGGAAAAGATTTTATATCTAACATTTGATGATGGTCCATCACCGGAAGTAACTACTGCGGTGTTGGATCTTTTGGCTTTATATAAAGCAAAGGCTACTTTTTTTTGTATTGGAGAGAATGTAAAGAAACATCCTACTCTTTATAATAGGATAAAATTAGAAGGACATTCGATCGGAAATCATACCCATACCCATCCAAATAGTTGGAAAGTGAATGGTGATTTTTATTTGAACGATGTGGAGGAAGCCAGTAAAGTAATTGACTCCACTATTTTTCGTCCGCCTTATGGAAAGTTGACACCACGCACCTTGTTCGCATTAAGAAAGAAATTTCGAATTGTTATGTGGGATGTAATCAGTTGTGATTTTGATGAGAAGGTTTCGGCGGAACAAGTAGAGAAGAATGTAATTAAATATGCAACCAACGGCTCTATTGTCGTTTTCCACGATAGTGTAAAAGCTGCCCCTCGCTTGCTGAAAATTTTACCGACTGTTTTGAATCATTTTACCGAATCGGGATATTCTTTTTTGAAAATATAAGAATCAAATTGTCACGACTTTTCTGGATTCTCTTTTAGATGATTTTTATTTAAGAATGAGTAAGAAGTCTCCTCAGTTTTTCTTTTCCTCAAGCCAAATTTGAATTCTTGATTTTCTTTTAAAATTTTTATAGATGCAATCAAAATTGTTAATAAAATGTTGATTTGTTAAAAATTAATTTTCATGTTTAGTATTGATAATCAATATTTTGATTGTTAATAGGTCTTGATTTTGGTCATTATTAATTTAATAACTTGCACGATACCTAATTGATTTCTAAATTGCGATGTATTGTCTTAATGGCTCAAAGAACTTCCTGGTCTTTACTGGGATTTACTTTTTTCATTTGATAATTCAACCCGGACACCTCAAACCAATTACTCTTGCTTCACTTTTATCACACCGCAAATGTGTTTTATTTCTCCTCCGCTTCTTTTTCAGATGCGACGAGGAATGTTTTATTCATTCCTCTAGTATACATTCATAAATTTTCCTCACTTCAATCGAAATAAATCCAAACTAACATATCATGAAAAATTTTGACACAAAATCAACCATGAAAACAATTTCCTTGTTTCAGCCATGGCTTAAATTCTTAGCAGTATTGCTGCTTTGTATTAATTCAACGCTAAGCTTCGGGCAGATTGTAATTTCTAATGCAACTCCCAGCACTCAAAATTTTGATGGGATGAATGCAACTCTAAATTTGCCTACTGATTGGCGTATTCGCCAAAGTAATGCAAGCCCCACTTGGGCAGCTGGAGTAGCTGTTACCACTGTGCAAGCCTCTTCTGGCGCTCCTACTGCAGGTGGTACCTATAACTGGGGATCTTCGGCAAGCGAAAGAGCCGTTGGCGCAATGACGTCAGGTAGTTTTGCAAGTCCTAATAACTTGATGTCATTCTATGTTAATTCAGGAGCTTCAAATATTACTAATTTATCTATTAGCTATAAAGCTGAAAGATATCGTATTAATACGGCTGCAGCATCCGTCCAATTTTATTATTCTTTGGATGGCACTGCTTGGACTGCTGTAACAGCTGGAGATATTGCTTCTAGTAGTTTTCCAACTGGAGTAAGTTCATATACTTTTGCAACACCACTGACCGTAACAGTTTCTGCTTTTAATATTTCAGCGCTTACCATTACGCCAACTTCAAATTTTTATTTAAGATGGAATATTAATACAACTGGTGGGAATTCACAGGGAATTGGAATTGATGATGTAAGTGTGACTGCTACCTATAGCGTCGCGAGTACACCTACTAAGTTAGTCATCACAAATATTTCTCCCGCATCTCCAACTGTTGGTTCTGGATTCAATGTTACGGTTCAAGCGCAAGATGCAAGCAACGTACCTCAAAATGTAACTTCAAATACAGATGCAACCTTAACTTTAAATACAGGGAATGGTGCATTAAGTGGAACACTTGTAAATACCATTGCAAATGGAACGAGTTCAATTGTTATTTCTGGTGTTAATTATAATGTTGCTGAAGCAGGTGTTGTATTAACAGCAAGTGCAACTTCAGGTATGTCATTAACTGCAGGAAACAGCGCAGCATTTACTGTTTTAGCTGCCGCAAATCAACTTGCATTTTCAGGTTTCCCAGCTACAGGAACTTCTGGTATTAATATTTCTTCTTTTACAGTACAGGCACTTCGACCAGACTTAACAGTTGATAATACGTTTACTGGAACAGTTACGCTTAGTAAGGCATCAGGTCCAGGTAATCTTGCTGGTACAGTAAGTACAGCTTGTGTGGCTGGAGTGGCTACTTTTAATGCTGTTCAATTTGATGCGGGTGGTGCATATATTCTTAATGCTAATTCTGGAGCATTAACGATGGCGACAAGTAGTACTATTAATATAACAGGAGTAGCTTCAATTGCTGAGAATATCTTTCCTCAATATGCTATAAATGGATCTACTGCTGGAGAAAGACTTCCTTATGTTTGTCGTTTGTCACTTTCTGGATTGACACCTTCTGCAACGTATCGCTATTTTACTGGTGCATCTACGAATGCTTCTCTTGGGTTGAGTATCGCTCCAGGTAATTTTTATGCAATTAACAATACTGCTGGTGGAAATGGTTTTATTGTTGGACAATCTTCTAATAAGAGTTTTACTGGTACTTTAATGGGTGGTGATGAATTCACGGCTTCTGGACGCTATGCAGAATTTTCAACGGATGGTTCTGGAAATTATTCAGGTTGGTTTAGTATGGTTCCTACAGGAAATGCTGTTTTTGCAGATGGGAATAATGTTTATTTGTATTTACAATTAAACGATGGTGCAGGTGGTACAATCATGACACAAAGTATTCGCACAACGAATACAATTTCTATGATTGCAGCTACAACGAGTGGTCGTGCCGTTCGCGGAACTTCATTGGGTACCGCTGAGAATATGGTTTTCTTATATAACAATACTGCAGGTACAGGTCGCCCAGTTTGGGGATCATGGATTGAATCTGATGGTATTACTCCTACTTATACTACATGGTATAATGGTAGTGTAGATGGAATCACTGGAAGTTGGGGTGCTTACATCCCTTCTGCTTTTGCTTCCGGAGTTCAACGAATTGAATCACGTGATGTAGCTACAGCAGCAGTAACTGCTTGTCCTGGTACATCTGCTACAGGAGTTTGGACTGGAGCAGGAAATACAGTGAATCCAACTGCAGGAACTACTCCTATTGTTTTCAGTACTTCAGATGCTTCTTTTGCTAATTCAACTTGGTATGCAGATGTTGACGGCGATACTTACGGAGATGCAGGCTCAAGTGTTTTAGCTTGTAGTCAACCAGTAGGATATGTTGCTAACAATACAGATTGTAACGATGCAAATGCAGCGGTAAATCCAGGTTCAACAGAAATTTGTAATGGTATCGATGATGATTGCGATGGTCTTACTGATGATGGATTAACATTCTTAAATTATTATGTAGATGGTGATGGCGATGGCTACGGTGCAGGTGCAGCAACCTCTTCATGTTCTGCAATCCCAGGATCTGTATTAAACAACACAGATTGTAACGATGCAAATGCAACCGTAAATCCAGGTGCAACAGAAATTTGTAATGGTATCGATGATGATTGTGCAAATGGAATTGATGATGGATTAACATTCTTAAATTATTATGTAGATGGTGATGGTGATAGCTACGGAGCTGGAGCAGCAACCTCTTCATGTTCTGCAATCCCAGGATCCGTATTAAACAACACAGATTGTAATGACGGAAACGCAGCCGTGAATCCAGGTGCAACAGAAATTTGTAATGGTATCGATGATGATTGCGATGGTATTACTGATGATGGATTAACATTCTTTAATTATTATGTAGATGGTGATGGCGATGGCTACGGTGCAGGTGCAGCAACCTCTTCATGTTCTGCAATCCCAGGATCCGTATTGAACAACACAGATTGTAATGATGCAAATGCAGCAGTGAATCCAGGTGCAACAGAAATTTGTAATGGTATCGATGATGATTGCGATGGCTTAACAGATGAGTCAGGAGGAGCGGTTCATAACGTAACTGCAAATACTTTCCATTGTACGATTCAAGGAGCAATCACTGCAGCTAATGCTGGTGATGTGATCAATGCCCCTGCCGGAACCTATGCAGAAAATATTATCGTAAATAAATCATTGACGATACTTGGTCCGAATGCAGCAGTTGATGCATGTACAGGCACACGAGTAGCAGAAGCGATTATTGTTCCATCGATATCTTCAATTGACTTAGGAGAAATTTTCCATGTTGCTGCATCGAATGTAACGATCTCAGGATTTACGATTGATGGAGATAACACAGCGATTACTTCAGGCTTTACAAGTACAAACGGAGCAGATATCGACGCTGCGGAAGGAGTTACGGTTTATGAAACGGGAGT
>JANOAX010000053.1:0-8523 GCA_031411335.1 Bacteroidota bacterium | reverse complement strand
TATTGAATATCCTATTCAATATCATTTTTAATATATCAATGATAAAACCAATTTTGGAGTACCCTTTTTTGCTCATTCCATATGAATTGAGCCAAATAAAAACCCGAAAATAGTCAATGCACAAGGGTTTTTCGCCCCATTTCATCGTCTATTTGCCAAAAACTAGAAGCTAAAAGTACTTTGTCAGCCGAACTTTGAGTTATATCAAAAAATAAAAAAAATGAAAACTGTATCCATTCTAATTATTGTATTAGGCGTATTATGTGTAGTATGGCAACAATATCTTGATGTAAGAGCGAAGAATACCAATTCTTAATATTACATCATTATATAGGATTGATTAATTATTCGATTATTTAATCAGTCCATTTTTATCATTACTAATTAATAATTGATTTTTCATCAATTATGCTTTTAATGACTTAGACATACTATCTTTGCAGCCTTATGAAAATTTCTAAAAAGGCGAAAGGTGCTCTAGTCGACTCCAATGGAGTAGTAAAAATAAATACCAGTCAACTTCCTAATGCAGGCAAAGGCCTGTTTGCACTCGTTGAATTTAAGCGCGGAGATATTGTATGCGAATATGAAGGCGAAATTGTGACTTGGGCAGAATGTGAAAAACGTTCTCAAGAGGGTCATGAAGGTTATGCTTTTTTTATGACTAAAAATCGTTGTGTTGATGCTTATTTTACGCCTTGGGCCTTTGGACGTTATGCGAATGATGCTAGGGGTGTTGGACGAGTTGAAGGATTAAAAAACAACGCTCAATATGAAATTAAGCGCCGAGATGGTGTACAGAAAGTATTTATTGTTGCTACCCGTACAATCCAACCGGGCCAAGAAGTTTTCGTACATTATGGAGATGATTATTGGAGATATTTAGATGGCACTCGTGAAATTATTTTAGAACGCGAGCGCCAAAAAAGAAAAGAAAACAAATTGAAAAAATTAGCCCTTGAAAAAGGAAAACCTTTAAATGGTCAAACAAAAACGACTATTAAAAAAGTGAAAAAAGAATTGGAGTTTGCTTAACATTTAAAAAATCAACAATTACTTGTTAACTCATTTAACTATTTTTTAAAATTGTACTGACTTTTTTGGTATATTTTTGCAACCAACAAAGACAGAAAGATATGATGAACGTTTCGATAGCGATAGTGGTGGTGACTTTTGCCTTGGTTATTTACAGTCAGATTACGGAATCCTTTTTTAGTCGAAAGAAGACGAACGACTAAGCATTTTTGGTTCGAAATAATAGAGTCCAATTAGATTTCATTTTCCGACTTTTAAGCTATTTAATGGCAAAGAATTGTTTTTTTGTTATTTTTAAAAATAATCTCCAACCTAGATTTGATGATAATTAATTGTTCTTCAATATTTTACTGTCAAAATAGAGGTATCGAATTAGGTTACCGCTTCTCCTTTAATGGACAAGAGAAGGTTGATGAGATATCAGGAAACGGAAATCACAACACTGCTTTGTTTTGGGAGTATGATACACGGTTAGGTAGGAGATGGAATATTGATCCTGTTGTAAAACAATGGATGAGTTCTTATCATGCTTTTAGTAACAACCCTATTGCGAAAATAGACCCAAATGGAGCAAAAGATGATTGGGTTGAAGGTGCTGATGGAAATATTACTTGGCGTGATGATGTAACTAGTGCTAATGATAAGGACTTGAAAAGTAATGAGACTTATAGAGGGTTGTCATATAAAAGAGATAAAATATGGAGCAATGTAAACATAGGAGGTAATGTTGAGAATGGATTGATGTCAGAAAGTTATAATTCTGATCGATCAATGACTTATGTAAATAATACCCCTTGGGTCGATAGAGCTTTCGAAGAATTGGGAGTGGCTCGGTTTGAAGGAATAGAGAGTAATTCGAGAATAGAGGAATATTTAACCTATACTCAACTGAAAGGAAAAGATATAAACGATGCTACATCGTGGTGTGCTGGATTTGTGAATTTTACACTTGAAACTAGTGGTGTTGATGGAACAGGTTATGCAACGGCTTTATCGTTCAGAAATAAATGGGGACAAGCTTTGGAAAACCCTGCCTATGGAAGTATAGCAACCATATCATATGGAGACGGGAAAGGACACGTGGGAATAGTAGTTGGTACAAATAATGATGGACGAATTTTAATTTTAGGGGGTAATCAAAAAGCATCAGTTCCTGGAGGGCAAAATGAAGTCAATATTTCGCCAAATAGTGCAAGTAAATTTAAATATCATTATCCAAAAGGATCAAATCCGACCTATAACTTACCAATCTTTAATTTAACAGGAAAATCTATAAATTATGGAAATACAAGATAGAAAGTTCACCACATTTTTCTTATCTTCAATTATTAGTTTTCTATTTGCTTTTTCAAGCTGTAAAGGGAAAACAGATTCTATTGATTCGCAAGTAATCAAAACTAAGTTAGTAAAGACTGAATTGGAAACTTTAGAAAATCAATTCAATCTGTTTAAAAAGTTTGTGGTAAATGGAAAAAAAAATGAAGCAAAAATGTTTTTTGATTTCCCAATTAAAAGTGATGATCTTTGGTACAAAGTACTAGATGATGAAGCGGTTGAAAAGCAATTGGGAAATTTATTTAATGAGAAAGATTTTGAAATTTACTTTGATAAAATATTTAACAAAAGCTTCAAAGAATGTTTATCCGATATTGATGTTCAACAACTTTTTGAACATGGCAAGTTTAGTACTAAGTTGGTTACTGCCAAAGAGAATAGTTATTTGGTAAAAAATCAAATAGAAGCAACCTATTCCAATGGTGAACTGCGATTAATATTCAATTCTATTCTTCAAAACCAAGCAAATGAATTTGAAGCAGAACATACAGAATTTTATACTTTTGTTGTAATCGGCAATAAATTAAAGTTTTCGTCATTTAATATGGCAGGTTAATTAATTTTAATCCACTCACTCCCGCACTAGTGTGTGCCGTGAATGATAAGGACAGTTTATTTAAAGTATCAGAAAAATTAAATGAAGTTAGAGATACTAAATAGCATCAAATGCTACAGAAGCACTGCATTTATGCTGAGTCTCTTTTTATTCTTAATAAAGTGAATTTGCTGTCCAGTAAATCTGTAAGTGCCCCCATTTTCGAACAGTTTAATTTAGTGTAAATAGCTAAAGGTCTTCATATAAATTGTCTTTTAATAACTCTGCTAATTCAATAATTTCGTCGTATACCTTATTCCAGAATAACTCCTTATCAATTTCTCCACGAGGCAGGAAAAAAGGCCACTTATAGCTCATTTTAGTGTTAATCTGGTGATTCAATTTTTGCAATTGGTGGGGCACCATAGGAGACTGTACAGTAAAAAAAGGAGATTATTTTGTCACCCAATTGTCTAAAATTTTAACGCAAACAATTCATTATAATACTCGGCGTTTTGTACGTAAAGAATTCAAATGGATTCCGTCCTAATTTCAGAACGTTGGCAGGCCATACTAAATGGCTTCACTGAATTTATAGTTGCCAAAGGTTTAAAGTCGTCAACGCGTCAGAATCTTACAGCGTGTATATCTGAATTTATTTTGTTTGCTCACAAAAATAATATTGAATTCCCCAGCCAATGTTCGTCTAAAATACTTTTAAGTTACTTTCAATATATCACTAGTCGACCAAAAGGCAAATCCATTGATTTTATTCAAGGGTCAACACCAAATCATCATGTTTATGCCTTAAGAGTGTTCTTTGGTTGGTTATTTAACTCAGGAGCCATTTCGTTTAATCCGATTGTAGATTTAAAATTTCCAAAGTACTTTTCTAGTAAAGTGGAAGCCATTTCAGTTACTTCAATTCAAAAATTATACTGTGCCTGTGAATCCGACTTAGAGCGAATCTTGTTATCAATTTTTTATGGCTGCGGCTTAAGGAGGAGTGAAGCTCAGGCGTTACTCATTTCAGATATAAATTGTCTTCAATGGAAAGTAATTGTACGGAAGGGAAAGTTCAGTAAGAGGAGAGAAGTCCCAATCGGAAAAAATTTGCAAAATTATTTTATAAATTATCTTGCATCCTATCATCAAGTTCCTTACTCAACAAAAGATCAAATGCCATTTCTAATTGATGAAAATCAAATTCCAATTGACGGAAACAGAGCGTATCAAATTATTAAGCAGATTACAGCAAATGCAAATTTATCTCAAGAAATAGTAAATCTACATGTGCTTCGCCATTCTATTGCGACACATTTAATGATTAATGGTATGAACATAAACTTGGTTCGCAAATTTTTAGGACACAATTCGGTGGACACTACGCAACACTATCTAAAAGGCATAGGAAATCATTGGAAATGGAATCAAAGAAATCATCTACACAGATCTAATAAATCTTTTAATCATGATAGAACTTGAGCAATATTTATATACCAAATTCACGGCAAGTAGTACAAAGAGATATCTTTTTGCAATAGAAAAGCTTTTTGCTTTCCTTGGTGAGAGCAATGCTATTCAAGCTCGATACATTGATATTATTTCTTATTTGCATTCATTGCGACAAAAAGGCTTTAAAAATGATTATGTACAAACTGAATTTTACGGGATAAGAAATTATTACAAGTGGTTGCTCTTTAACAAAATTAGAGTTGATGACCCAACTGATAATATAAAGCTAAATGACATAAGCAATAGAAGCATTCAGTTTCAGGATCTCTTCACTAAAGAAGAACTATCTCTATTACTAAGCAAGAAAAACAGATATGAACTCCTTAAATGGCGTGACTACTTGGCAATATCCTTTTACATCTATCAAGGTCTTACAACAGGTGAAATTGCCTCGTTAACAATTTATGATGTCAGTCTTGAAAAAGAAGTAGTTTTTATTATGGACAGTCGCAATTGCTCTCGAATTTTGAAATTAAATTCAAATCAGATCATGGCTTACAAGCGGTATAATACATTTGATAGACCTTCATTATTAAAATGTAAAACAGAGCAATTATTTATTGGTAAATTGGGCCAATCAGAAACACCAGATGGATTTCATTATCTGATAGAGTCTCAACGAAAATTATTTCCAAATAGAAAGTTAAATCCAAAAACGGTAAGGCAAAGCGTCATTGTCAACCTACTCATGGATGGTTTAAGTTTAATTGAAGTCCAGTTGTTTGCGGGCCATCATTATCCAAGTACAACTGAGCGATATGTTCAAGAAGACCTAAGAGAAATGCGCAATGAAATTGATCGATTTTTTCCTTTGAAATAGTAAGGCATTTCATTTTAGATTACCGGAAAATTCATAGAACTAGATAATTTATCAATATGTAGTCCTGTTATCCAGATTCACCAAATAAGTAAAAAATAAATAATTGTTTTATCAATTCTACTTATTGCTATTCCTCTAGTGAATCCATTTTTCCATCCTATTGGCATTTGAATGTTTGGATTAAGGTTATACTCATGTAATAAGGTAGGTTTAGCTTCTAATATATAGATTGTGAAATTTTTTGATAACATTAAATCATGATTTTCGACAATTCCTTCATAATCTATAAATCTTGGAACTGGATATTTATCAACATAACACTTATTTTCAATCAAACTAGAATCTAAAATTAATGGTAATTCATCACTTTCAATACTCTCAATTGTCAAAAATCGATTTACTATTAATTGACATGAATCACTAGAATGATACACAAAAATTTCTGGATTATTTGTTAAAATATTCTTGATACTATCAACTAATCCATAAGTTAAATTATAGTTATATAAATATAGACCTATATCATTTGTCTTACTGTTGTTATGACTACAAGCCAAATATTCTTTCGAATATGGCTTAATAGGAAAATGATCTATGAGTTTAGAATTGAATTGAGTTAAAAATGAGTGGTATTGTACAGTATCAATATGTTTAATGTTTCTGTCTGAACAATTTCCATTGCAGGATACAATCAGGAATAAATAAAAATAGTAAAGTGTTCTCATCATTTTTTCTTGCTTTTTCCTCTAGTTAATTCATAAATTTCTCTGATTGCATCTCCAAGTCTAAATCCATTTGAAAGATTTTCTGAGTTTCCATTAAATTCTACCGTTTTTCTAACATCTTGCTTGAATGGTTTTATCAATCTATATAAAACAGTTTTAATACTACTCAATGGATATTTAGATTCTTTTTGAACTAAATATTCCTTTTTATTTAATTCCTCAGGTTTAACATAAGTAATTTTCCTTTCAGCTTTCTCTTCAAAAGTTGTAACTGGAATATTTATATCCTCTTCACCTATTCTTCCACCCATTGAATATTCTTGTTCCTTTACTAAAGCCTTCTCTGCTTTTTCATAACCTCTATTATTCATAAAAAGTTCTGGGCTATCAATAAATACAAAATTAGAATTTGTAATATTTTGAGAAACTTTATCTCCAAACATATCATTTGGTCCTAGCCTTTCGTAGTTATTAGGATTGTCTGTGGATCCGTATTTCAAAAGTGTTTCACTTTTAACTTCAGTAGCATCTTTAATGTAAATTACGTTTCCGTTTTGATTATTTACAAACCAATCATTTCCATCTCTATCTAAAAACAGAATTGGATTATCCGCACAAAAATTATATGGCGAGTGCATTGGATACTTCTTACTTAGATAATCAATACTCAACCATCGTCCCAATCGTGAATCATAAATCCTCGCACCAAAATCCAAGCTATTTCCAACACCTTTCACTTCATCATCCTTTTCCTTACCATTAAAGGAGAAGCGGTATTCATCAGTTGCAAAATTCCTACGCGGCATTATCATACCGAAGGGATAGTAGTCCTGAGCAGATAAGATATTTGCCATGGAATAATCCCAATAATTGGGTTGGCCACTGCCGATGGTGTCCACATACGATTTAAGATCGCTAACAACGGCTAATACATTTCCCAGATGGTTCGTGAGTTCATAACTGCGAGAGGATCCTTTGGAAGTTAAGGATGGTGCTGTCCAGGTAGGCGGATCATACGAACCTGATGTCCACAGAATATTGTCATCTACCTGCGCTAAGCCCAATCGAGCAGAACCATAAACGCTCCAATCAAGAAGTGAAAATTTTTCACCATCAATAAAAATCTCTCTTTGGTAAGTTGCCATCACATTTCCTTGAGGATCTCTAACGTAGTATGTATTTACACTATTATCTGGATCACCATTGGGATAATAACGTTTTTCGATTCTGTTGAAGTGGCTGAACCCTGATCATCTATATCATCATTTTGAACTCTGATGACGATTGCATCATTTACATGATAAAGTCGGTTAGAGATTACCTTTTCAGAACTGTTCTTATGGTAAAAGTATCAAAAATCATTAAATGGTGTATTGGCTTTAACCCCATCCCCATAATAGGGGATTTCTTTTTTATTGAGCATTTTGGCACAAGCCTTGAAACTCGCTTTTAAAATCAATTAAAACATTAGGAGGACAAAAAATGAAAAACATGATCTCTACTCTAGTAATCGCTTGCATCCTATCATTACATGCAAATGCTGATCACCGCTTGTCAGACCTCCACATTAGGAAATTTGACAATGCTCCCGTCTTGGTTCAGTTAGATAATCAATTCGTAGACAACCCAGGACCCGTCAAAAAGATTAACAATTTAGAAGCTGGAAGGTATCGATTAAAGATTTGGACCATCCAACATCCATCTCACTTTAATCTAGCCTACAAAAGATTGCTTTATAATGGATTTATAGATGTACCAGAAGGTGCTGAAGTTCGTGCGATGTTAACAAGAAACAATACCATTCGCATCAATCAAGTCATTCCGAACTTTGTACCTGTACCTATGGATCCAATTTGTAATCCTTACGCTCCATTCAATCCAACTCCAGTTGGATATCAGTCACAACAGCACCTTATGTCGCCAGCTGAATTTAATGCGCTATTAAATACAATAGATAATCAAAGTTTCGAAAGCACTAAAATGGTGATTGCGAAACAAGCCATAAGAGACCATGAAATGATGACTACATCTCAAGTTGCTGACTTAATAAACTTATTGAGTTTTGATTCTAACAAATTAGAATTAGCAAAGTTCGCGTATCAATATACCGTTGATCGACACAAATACTTTCAATTGTTTAATCAATTCTCATTTGATAGTAGCGTACGTTCATTAAGTGAATTTATGGATAAGTTCTCATAATTTACAAAAACCATAATACAAGAAAGCCCGTATATGCCATTATTAGGAACATAATTAATTACTATAGTTTAACTAACTAGCTGCTACCAGCGCAATTAAAATCTAAAGAAAAAGAAAAGAATCTCATAAAATGTTTGGCACGGATATTGAAATTATCAAAAAAGAAATTAGTTCTTTAAATCTGAAAAAAAATCGTCCCGTAAGACGAAAAAATATCAAACCTGACCCGTAAGTCGGAAAAAAAATAAATCCTGACCCGTAAGTCGGGAATCAAAAAACAAATCCTGACCCGTAAGTCGGGAATCAAAAAACAAATCCTGACCCGTAAGTCGGGAATCAAAAAACAAATCCTGACC
>JANOAX010000052.1:0-4766 GCA_031411335.1 Bacteroidota bacterium | reverse complement strand
TTGTACACTACGCGACTACTGATTTGCAGCGCTTGTACACCTCATGTCTACCTGGAAAATTTGAAGGTAACTTGCTCAATGACCTAGTTTTGTATTTCCGTTTATTTTTTAATCCTACTCCAAAACAAATACAAAATGAAAAACGATCGCAACTCATTTCTCATCTTCTTACTACTCACCCTTTATACATTTCCAGCTTTCTCGCAATGGACACAGCGACAATCCTTGCCTGCCATGTCCAGAACATTCGCAACCGGATTTACCGTAAACAATACCATTTATGTGATGGGCGGATTTGATGGCAACCAATTGTTCGACGATGTATGGGCCTATGATCCATTCACTGATACATGGATTCAAAAAGGAAATTTCCCGGGCGGTACGAGAAGCGCATCCACCGCATTTACCATTGGCAACAAAGCCTACATGGGCACAGGAACTGACGGAAACGATTACCTAAATGATTTTTGGGAATACGAACCTGTAACAGATGTATGGACACAAAAAGCAAATTTCCCTGGATTTGAACGTGAGGAAGCTGTGGGATTTAGTATTGGCAGCAAAGGCTATTTAGGCATGGGACAAACTTTTGTTGTTCTTCCAAACACATCGTTTACCACAACCTATAGTGATTTTTATGAATACGATCCTTCAACGGATATATGGTCGCAGAAAGACAGTTTGCCAGGTCCAACGAGAGCGTATGCCGTGAGTGCCGTAGTGAATGGAATAGGATATGTTGGTTTGGGCGGAAACGATGATCAAACACTGTCGTACACCGATTTCTACGCCTATGATGTTGTGAGTGATCAATGGACTCAAAAAGCATCTATGGGCGGTGCAGGTCGCGCAGATGCAGGAGTAGTAGCAGCTGGAAATTCAATTTACATTTTAGGTGGAATTAACTTTCCAAATTTTAATGGAATGGCAACAAGCAGAAAATACGATGTTTTAACAGACACATGGAACAACGCACCAAACTTCAATGGCGGAATCATTATTGCGCCCATTGTTCAACAGGTGAATGGGAGAGTTTTTGCAGGCACTGGATATAACAGTAGTTTTTTTCCACGAAACGATTGGTGGGAATTCACTGCACTTACCACGGATGTCCCAACGATAGGAGAGGAACCATCGCTGGTTTTTCCTAATCCATTTTCAACTGAACTAAAAATTAAACTAGAAAAATTCGAAGGTGAATTTCGTATTGAAATTTTAGATGTATGTGGTAAAGTGGTTTATGAAGAACTATCTTATCTCACAAAATCTGAAACCAAGAAAATTGATACACATCTTCTCTCTCAAGGAATTTATTTTTTACGAATTACTAATACTTCTGGCGAAATAAAAGCATCACAAAAAATTGTTAAGAATTAAATTTAATACAATAAACTTCACTTCTTGAAAATTCAAATCTCAAATAAAAATTAAAATGAAAATTAAATTTATTTTCTTGCTCACCTTTCTCTTCTTTTTAGAAGGGCCGATGTATGCACAAAAAGAAAATAATAGTTGGTATTTCGGACAATTTGCGGGGATGGATTTTAGTACGAATCCACCCACATCACTTTCCAACAGTGGTGTAGCGAGTGTAGAGGGGAGTGCAAGCGTAAGTGATTCTATTGGTAATTTACTTTTTTATACGGATGGGATGAGCGTCTTTACAAAAAATCATACATTGATGCAAAACGGATCAGGATTAAATGGATTTTTCTCCAATTCGCAGCCGGCTTCCATTATTCGTTTGCCGGGTTCCAAAAATCTCTATTATTTATTCTACAGCAGCGGAGTTTCCATTTTTCGGGCTGGAGGATACTCCATTATTGATATGAGTTTAAACAATGGTTTAGGAAAAGTAATTTCAAAAAATATTGTATTCGCTAACCAAGTAGCTGAAGGAATGATTGTAGTTCCACATGCCGACAGCGGTAAATATTGGATTGTTTACAATGTCATCGACACCGCGCAATTTCAAGCATACCTTTTCGATTGCAAAGGGGTTAGTAATGCACCCGTCAGATCCAATACTGGAATAGCCATTCAATTTGGAGTATATGTTTCTAATTTAAGTGTGAGTCACAACTACAAAAAAATAGTTTCTTCCGCGCTTTACTTTGATGATGTTTGTTTGATGGACTTCGACAATGCGACAGGATTACTTTCTAATCCCATTCATATTTCAGTACCATTTCCTTTTGGATCATGTTTTTCGCCCAACAACAATGTACTTTATATAAACCATTCGGATTGGAATCAAATTACAGGTTTAGGAACAAATACTTTATTGCAATTTGACATCAGTTCGAACCAATCAGCGACCATCCTTGCAAGTAAAATTACTCTTGATACTGTAGTCAGTACTTTAAATGGTGAATTCGGACAAATGCAATTAGCGCCTAACAACAAAATTTACATGGCGCGATTTAGTTCTACTTTTCTTCCTTCCATAAGCAACCCTGACAATATTGGTTTCAGTTGTAATTATGTTCGCAATGATTTTGATTTGAGTCCGAACTCCTCCAATCTCGGATTGCCTTCCATCGCTTATGTTTCTCCAATTCCTGAAATTCCAATACTTCTTCCTAGCGATACTTCCATTTGTGGTACAGAAATTTTACTTAAAGCCAACTACAATCTGGGCCCTTACTTGTGGAATACGGGTGATACATCAGCCTCTATCACAGTCAATCAAAGCGGACAATATTGGGTAAATACAAAAATTTGCTTAACTGATTTTAGCGATACCATAAATATTACGCTCGATTCGGCATTTCAATTTCAACTAGATGCAATTTCAAATAACGAAGAATGCAATCCATCTCAAACAATAAGTCCAACTTTTCAAGGCGATACTTATTTGTGGAACAATCAGGCAACCACTTCCACCATTACAGTTCATCAAGATGGAATCTATCAATTAGAAATGAACAGCGGGGTTTGTACATATTCAGATACCATCCTTATTAATTTCGAAGAAGAAATAAAAAAGTTAGCGCTCCCCAATGCATTCACGCCGAACGAAGATGAACTCAATGATTACTTTGAGTTAAAGTCGGCATGTTATTCCATTATCGAGGCAAAAATTTTTAATAGATGGGGAGAACTGATCAATGAAACAAAAAATTCCAATGTAATTTGGGATGGAAAAAGTGAAGGAATTGATTCGTCTATTGGTGTTTATTCCTATAGCATCAAATTAAAAAACAGTGAAGGTGACATACAAACATTGAGAGGAAATTTGAATTTACTGAGATGAAATATTTAAGATTATTTCAATTAATATTGTTAGTTAAATGAAATTATAATTTTTAACCTGCCTGCCGGTAAGAAGGCACTAGAGGCACTAGAGTACACAAGAGAAATTTAATTTTTCTATAGCCCCTCGCCTCTGGAGAGGGGTTGGGGAGAGGCTAGAACTGTAATTGGAAATAATCTGTTTTCATCTGGAGCAATACTATTATTGAATCAACTATAATCTAATCGCGAATCTTCGCGACAAATACATACGAGACATAAAAGGTCACTAAGTGCACTAGAGATTAAAGAACTAGAGTTATAATTCTTTTCCTTTTATCTCCTTTAGTGCATTTAGTTCCTTCCCGGTTGAATAAAAAGTCCTGCAAATCCTTGGCATTTCCCTTTTTCACCCCAATTCTTTGGAAAAACGAGAATAAATATGCAAATTTGTATAGATGTTCTAAATGGGAGCATAATAATGATAACCTAAAACAAATTAAAATGCTAAGATCACTACTACTTTCTTTTGCTTTGCTATTCGTTATAACGACTTCTAGAGCACAGCAAAATGTATTTTTAACCATCACACACAAACTGGGAAATTCGAATTTTGCATATAATCAGGTGGCTCAAAATAACCTGATGCAAAATTTTAAAATTACCCGATTGGACTATTATATTTCTGGTATTAAGATCATTCATGACGGTGGTCAGGAGATTTCTATTCCTAGCAAATATATTTTGGCGCATGCAGACTTAAATATTGTAGAAAATTTAGGAATTTTTAATGTGACTGCTGTGGAAGGAATCAAGTTTTCCATTGGTGTGGATGCATCACTAAATAATTCTGATCCGTCTCTGCAACCTGTAGGAAGTCCACTTTATTATCAAATACCTTCCATGCATTGGGGATGGAACTCAGGCTATTTCTTTTCAGCATTTGATGGACAATGCGGAACCAACCTCACTGCAGGTTTCTCGATGCATAGTATGGGAAATGCAAATTATTTTCAACAAACACAAATGGCTGCTGGAGTTAATAGCGGTGTAAATGATGTCTTTATTAATCTCGACGCAGATATTATTCAAGCTGTAAAAAATATTAACTTATCTACAGGATTCGCACATCATGGCGCAAATGCGAATGACTTAATCTCATTACAAAACTTCAGAGATTTTGTGTTTAGCCCTAGTTCACCTTCAACCGGATTGTCGAACAATTCCGAAGAATTAAATGTTTCTATTTTCCCAAACCCAACATCAGAAAAATTATACATTAATTTCAACGATAATAATTCAACAACAGATCGATTAGTGATTGTTGACCTATTTGGGAACATCGTATTTGAAAATGGGTTAAACGACCGCAATGAAATTAATGTTGGTGATTTGGCGAAAGGGGTTTATATATTACAGTTTTATAGCCGTAATTCTAACCTGTCAAATCGCAGAATAACCATTCAATAAAAGTGTATAGACTTTCGGTTAAAATAGTAGCACTCTTTTTATTTTCTGGTGTTTTTATTAGC
>JANOAX010000051.1:0-54991 GCA_031411335.1 Bacteroidota bacterium | reverse complement strand
CTACGGGCGCAATTTATTAAATGAGAATACAATACTTGAATAAAAGTATCTCCGTATTCTAAATTAAAAAGCAAAAAAATGATGAAAAAAATAATAGTTGGTATCTTCTTACTTGTGGCTACTACACACTTTAGTTTCAGTCAACAAAATATGTATCGTACTTGCGATACCGATGTTATGTGGTTAGAAGCAATTAAAAGTGATCCCGCTGCTGCTAAACGAAATGCCCAACTTCGTGAATTTAGAAAATTATTTATCGCATCGCCCGCTGCTCAAAAAGGAATTTCAAGTACAGGTGTTATTTCTTATCGTATTCCTGTAGTGTTTCATGTCATTCATCGATATGGGACAGAGAACATCAGCAAAGCGCAAATTTTAGATGGCATGGAGTTGATGAATTTAAGTTTTCAAAAACTGAATAGCGATACCGGACAAGTGATCCCACTTTTCCAACCCATTTTTGCGAATTGTGAAATTGAATTAGTACTCGCAAATCTTGACCCTTTCGGTAATTGTACCGATGGAATTACTAGAACCTATTCAACACTTACCTCTTCTGCAAGTGATAATGTTAAAGCGTTAGTTGATTGGCCTTCGAATCAGTATTTCAATATTTGGGTAGTTCAAAACATTGCAAGTGGTGCAGCGGGTTATGCTTACTATCCGGGAATTAGTGCCAACATTGATGGCGTAGTGATGCGTCATGATTATGTTGGTGGAATAGGAACTTCAAATGGATCTAATTATACAGAACGTTCTTTAACGCATGAAGTAGGACATTGGCTCGATCTTCCGCATACTTGGGGATCAACCAATAGTCCGGGCTTAGCAAGTAATTGTAATGTGGACGACGGCATTAGTGATACTCCCAATACCATCGGCACCGCTAATTTTTCTTGTAATACGGCTCAATCTACTTGTGGTGCAATTGATAATGTTCAAAATTACATGGACTATGCTGCTTGTCATTATATGTTTACAGAAGGTCAAAAAACTGCTATGCATGCAGCTTTGAATTCTCCAACTGGAGGAAGAGATAATTTATCTACCCTTAGCAACTGGTTAGCTACAGGAACGGAAATTGGTAGAACCATTCAAACCTGTGTGCCTACTGCCGATTTCAATAATTTAAAGCGTGGTGTTTGTGCAGGTTCATCTTTGACTTTTAAAGATCTTTCCTGGAATGGCGAAGTGACTTCACGTGTATGGACTTTTCAAGGCGGAACACCTGCTACCGATACTTCGGCTAACCCTACCGTTATGTATCCTACTCCTGGGATCTATAATGTTACGCTTACGGTTTCCAATGGGATCGGTACTGATATTATAACGCGTACTAATATAGTAGAAGTGTCACCTAATCCTGGAGTGAATAGCGTTCCTTATGCAGAAGGTTTTGAAACCATTTCATTTCCCGGTGGTGGATGGAGGGTAGAAAATCCCAATAATAATAATGCATGGACACTTACGTCAACAGCGGCATCTACAGGAATTAAATCACTTCGTTTATTAAATCATAGTGGAAACAATTCCGGTAGCATCGATGAGGTGATTACCCCTACGTTTAATTTATCGAATGTAAGTGGAACGCATCTTACATTTAGTTATGCATTCGCTTCTAAAAATAATTCAGATAGTTCTGAATTGAATATGTTTTACTCCACGAACTGTGGTGAAACATGGACACAGCGCTTTGGAAAGAAAGGAGCAAGTTTAGCTACCGCTCCTAATACAACAAATAGTTTTATTCCAACTGCCAATGAATGGGCATCGGTAACTGTTAATTTAATTTCAGGAACCATCTCCGGTAAACCCAATGTTCAATTTAAGTTTCAATTTAAGAATATTAACGGAAATAATATTTATTTAGATGATATCAATATTTCTGGTATTGTAGGTTCGCAAGAATTGCTGGCACTACAATACGATTTCGAAGCTTTTCCCAATCCATCGAAGAGTAATGTTCAAGTGAAAATGAATTTGGAAAAGTCGCAAGAGGTGCAAATGGAGTTGATGGATGTAACGGGAAGAGTGGTATCTACTTCTTCTATTGATGCAATCGCTGGACCCTTTCAAACAGAAATTGCTAACCCAGGATTATCGGGTGTCTACTTTTTAAGAGTGAGTTTGGTCGATGGGCAATTCACTAAACGTATTGTATTTATTCCTTAATAAATTTATTTAATTGAGAATGGCTAAGTATAATTGGAAATCTACTTATGTAATGTATGCATCGCCTGAAGATGTGTTTGAAGCATTCACCGATCCTGGAATTATTGAGCTTTGGGGTGGAGGTTTGTCGGTGGTAGAATCTACTGTTGGCGGAAAGTTTGAATTGTTTGATGGATGGGTAAAAGGAGAAATGACTCATTATCTACTCGACAAAGAACTCGGCTTTACCTGGAAACCTGCTGAATGGGATAAGCGAACAAGTCCATCTAAAGTACATATTCGTTTTATGCCACATCCCGCAGGAACGGATCTCGTTTTGGAACATACCGATTTCCCATCAAAAGAAGAATGTGATAAACACGGCAACGGTTGGGTCGATTTTGTACTCGATCCGATGAACGATTATTTCACGATGGAAAAAGAAAAATAATATCCGTTTGCAAACGAATAAAAAAAACTCCGAATTGGCTAAGGCGAATTCGGAGTTTTTTTGTGCCTATTGTGAGAGCAGAAAATGAAAATATACTAGTTATACATAATATGTAGTCCAATTATTTAAACATAAATGGAAGCATAATTCGAGCAATAAATTTTAATAAACAGGAATTTCGTTCGGTAAGGCGCGGAGGTCGTCCACGCAACAGCGCGAACCGATTTTTGCTGAACCGATGAAGTAAAGAGATAGCACAAAAGATTGTTCAGTGGTTGCAAAAGAAAATAGAAAGCAGAAACCGCAAAAATTGGTTGGTGTTGGGTGGCGTGCTTTCTTTGGTTACTTTCTTTTCACGTAAAAGAAAGTAACAAGTAAATTAGGACTTGAATCTTAATTTAAAACTAAAATTTATATAATAGGTATCCGATGAACTAAATCGTCCTTATTTATGTAATATAAAATTCGTTACAAGTCAATGTTAGTGCTAAACTTGGTAAAAATGTAATATGATTATTCGGACTATTAAATATTTTTAGATGGAAATATTTTGAATTTCTAAATTTTGATTTATATTTGCATCCTTGATACAAGGATACAACACCTTTTATTAAGTCATTAAATAATAAAAATATTTTTTATAAAAATTTAACAAAACGGTTTAACAAGAGATTCATCGTAATTCGAGTAATTAATCAAGGTAGGAATCCTCTCCTTTTAAATTCTATTTAGAAAGAAGAGGTTGTGCCTTTGTTTGATTTTGTGGGTAGATGGATTTACTTCATACGAGTAAATGAAAAATCAAATTGAAATTTATCAAACTTTAGATCATTCAATTAAAATCGCAGTTCGATTTGAAAATGATTCTGTATGGTTGTCTCAGCAGCAACTTGCTATTTTATTTGAGCAAACGAAGCAAAATATTAGTTTGCATATTAATAATTGCTTTTTAGAAGGTGAGTTGGACAAAAAGTCAACTGTCAAGGAATTCTTGATAGTTCAAACTGAAGGTAAAAGACAAGTGAAGCGTGATATAGCTCATTATAATCTGGATTTAATAATTTCTGTAGGATATAGGGTAAAGTCAAAAGTCGGAACCCAATTCCGCCAATGGGCAACAACTAGATTAAAGGATTATTTGGTGCAAGGATATGCAATCAATGAAAGGCGCTTATTTGAAAAGCAACAACATGTTGAGTACTTAAAAACTGGAATCAGAATATTAAGCAGGGCAATTGGAGAGCAGGTTATCGATTCTGAAAGCGAGTCTTTACGGATTTTTGCTAAAGGTTTAACATTGTTGGAAGATTATGATAATGAATTGTTAGATCACTCAAGTAGAACCAATGAAAAGATCAAATACCCTAGATTAAAAGATTATTTTCATTTGATAAATAAAATGAAGTTATCAATAAATTCGAAAGTATTTGCTAGACCAAAGGACAATAGTTTTGAGAGTTCAGTTCGCTTGATTGAACAAAGCTTTAATGGTCTTGAATTCTATATTGGGGTAGAGGAAAAAGCTGCAATGCTTTTATATCTTATTGTTAAGAATCATTCATTTGTAGATGGCAATAAGAGAATCGGTGCAGCTTGTTTTTTATTTTTCTTGGAGAAAAATAATTTGTTGGTTAATAAATTTCATCAACCTATTTTAAGCAACGATGCATTGGCTTCCTTAACGTTGTTTGTCGCTGTTAGTCGACCTAATGAGATGGGGACAGTAAAGCAATTAATTATCAGTATTCTTAATAGAAATCAATAGAAGGTGCCTGTCTATTAAACAAAAATATTTTAACTTTAAACAATTTATAAAATGGAATTAACGAAAGAGCAAATCGAAATTGTAAACTCGTCGGGCAATATCAAGATTAATGCAGTAGCAGGATCTGGGAAAACAACAACGATTATAGAGTATGCAAAGTCCCGACCTAAATCGGCAAGAATCCTGTACTTGGCTTTTAATAAGTCGGTGAAGTTGGAAGCAATGAAAAAGTTTACAGCCCAAGGCTTGACCAATGTAAAGGTAGAGACCGCTCATTCTTTGGCCTACAAACATATTGTGATGGGCAGTGCGTATACAGTAAAAGCCTTTAGCTATAAAATACATGAAATTGTAGAGTTGTTGGGACTGAAGGGGAATGGCGAGAAACATAATGAATTTGTAATTGCAAATCATATTCTTAAGTTCATTGCCTTTTTCTGCAATAGTGATAAAGAGAAAATTCAAGAGTTAAATTATTTAGATACCATCAGCGATAAAAAAGCAAGAGCGTTCGTGCAGTCTTATTATGATTATATCGTAAGGCAATCTAGGTTATTGTTAAGCAGGATGGATAAAGGGGAGATTGAAATAACACACGATTTTTATCTGAAAAAATTTCAATTGTCAAAGCCCCTTTTGAAGTACGATTATATTTTATTTGATGAGGGACAAGATGCTTCTTCTGCCATGTTGGATGTGTTCCTCAATCAAAAAGCAACGAAGGTAATAGTAGGAGATACCAACCAACAAATTTATGGATGGCGGTATGCTGTGAATTCATTGGAGAAAGCCGATTTCAAAACATTTCATCTCTCCACCAGTTTTCGATTTAGTCAGGATATTGCGGGATTGGCTGGAGGAGTATTAAATTACAAGAATCATTTACAACCCTATCAAGTAATTCCCATCACAGGAATGGGAACTAGTAAAAAGATAAAGAGTAAAGCTGTCATCGCTAGAACGAATTTGGGATTACTTTTAAAAGCAATTGAGTATGTTTCGGAAAATAAAAATACGAAGCCTATTTATTTTGAAGGGAATATACACTCATATACTTACGCTGACGAAGGCGCATCTCTCTACGATATTTTAAAATTATACAATGGAAACCATCGATCCATCAAAGACAGTTTGATTAAATCGATGAAAGATTTAGAGGACTTAGAAGATTACATCAAGAAAACCGAAGATGTTCAATTAGGAATGATGGTAGAGATTGTTCGAGAGTATGGAAATGAAATTCCGGGAATCATCAACAACATCAAAAGTCAGCATGTAGACAATGATGACAAGGACAAAGCGGATATGATTTTCTCAACAGTGCATCGGTGTAAAGGGATGGAATACGATTCGATTCAGTTGGTGAATGATTTTATGAATGAAGAGAAGTTGAAAAAGCTAAAAGAAGATGAGAAGAAAGATGCTTCTTATCTCAGTCGGCTGAACGAAGAAATTAATTTATTGTATGTTGCTATTACGCGAACTCGAAACAGTTTACATATTCCGGAAGCCTTAATGCCATTGGAATTTCCTGCGTCGCCTCATATTCACGTAATGAAAGTAGTTAAGGTAGAAGAGAAAATCGATGTAGAGAAATATGCGCGTGATTTTAAATATAAAAAGAAACAACAGGCAATAGAAAGAGCCTATTCGGTAGAAGGCGTAAGAGAAACCCATAAATCAGCCTACCGTCCCTGGACACCTATTTTAGACGACGAACTCACCAAAATGTATAATGAAGGAATTACAGTGAAAGACATGGCCAAGCATTTTGGAAGAACGAAAGGTTCCATAGAGTCTCGCATAAATAAGTTGGAATTAATGGAATTGTATAAGTAAAAAAGTGAATTCGTATAAATTAATCCTAAAAAAAGCGTTCATCTAAATAGGTGAACGCTTTTCTTTTATTATTTGAATTTGTTACGGTCGAATAAATTTACCGTGGAAAGAAGTTATTGAATCAGTATAAAATAATCCGTTAGTTTGGTTCATAACAAGTACTTTTCCAGACAAATTAAACTCAACGGTGTCGTTGGGTAGTCCTGTTTGAATCATATTTACATAAAACAAGGACCCAAAAGATTGATCAGGTTGCACGCTATATAAAGTGTTGTTCATTCTAAATTTGATGGATATTGAATACATTGAAGTGTCAGAATAAACACCTGGAGCATAGGGTACTCCGTACATGTTAATTCCGATTGCAGGATTGTGTGTTAACGTAGTTAAATCATTAACGTTGATATTTGGTATACTAGGATTCACTGAAATAGGGACCGTTATTGAATCAGATAAAAATATATTTGAATTTGCCAACTGAATCGTGAACCCCAAATTCGTAGGATTAAAAGAAGTTGGATTACACAATTGAATCGTAGTATTTGTTGCGATTGTACAGTCAACATAGATGGAATCAAAATAGGATGTACCTGTCGAATGTGATTCTATGTTGTACCAACCACAAGGTATAATCATATTTACTGTACCAGAATTTGAGTTGAAGAAAAATTGGCCATTCGAATTTGAAAGTATAACAGTATTATTTACAGGTAATGAGTTGCAATTAACAATATTTATATTTAATTGACCAGATGGTAAACAGGGAATTACCAAATCAGGATACGTATAAACTTGCCCAATAACTAAAGGAGGGCTAGTTTCTGTTTGTGAATTTTGATAACCTGGGAAGTTGGCATAAACGCTATGAGGAATTCCTGGCCAGACCCAACCAGTATAATTTCCATTGATGTCGGATTGTATATAGCCACCAGTTAAAGAGTATATTCTTGCATTTACAAATGGATTTCCGTTACAATCTACCACCTTTCCCTTTATTTGAACTCCTGTTTCAGGTTGATCACAATTCCACCATGTGAAGTGGCTCACTTCAGCTACGTAATTATTTCCTTGACGAGTTGCTACACCTTCTTCTTTCCAGAGCTGGGTGGTTTCATCAAAGTACCAGAGAGGAATAGTTGTATTAGCAGAGGCTTGTTGATTCGTAACAATAGGAAGCTGGATCGTAGCTTTTTTCCCTGGAGCTAACAAGACTTCCATGCCGCTGTTATCAAAAAGCTCTACACCGATCATTCCATAACTAATGAGAATTCTTTCCTGCCCTGCACTATCAAGTGCTAATAAATCTCCACCAGGTATCAACGAAGCAAAATTAGGATCCGTGGTGGGTAAATGTTTTATAGCAACTTTTACATTTCCTAAGAAGGCCGCACCTGCCAGATTTACAAAAGCATTGGCTGGAAATATGATACTCGCCCCATTGCTATTTACAGTTCCACCAGAGAAGCCGCTAACAGTGTTTGTTACACTTTGGGTGGGCATGGTCAAGCTGCAGTAGTTGAGCCCCGATGTACTCGGAACAAATCCTTTGGAACAATCCCAATATCCAAACAACGATGTACGTAATACGGCCCTAGTTTTTGAAACCGATACTCCAGTTAAGGAATAGATCCCATGAATATTGGTAGTGGTTGTTTTGTTTCCAAGCGACACTTGTACATTGGATAAGTACTGCCCACTTTCACTCGTGATTTGTCCCATCACACTGATGGTTGTGGAATTACTCGCACTCGGCGAGTCGTTGTTTTCGTCTTTGCTACATGATCCAATTAAGACTAAAGCAATTAAAATAAATTTTGATAGATGAGATTTCATAGGTGGGATGGATTTAATTTTTTTTACTGAGTGCGAATGCATTTTATATATAATGAGTTGAGAACACCATACTCAATTGTTGAACTTGCCGTTTGTTCAATAAATATATTACCACTTATCATTACTTCCATAGTATCACCAACAGCCCCATTTTTAAGAATTGTATATGTCAAATTTGGCGTAATAGTATCGGCATAGATGAAGTAATGGTAGCTAGTAGTAGTGTACTCAAGATTTAAAATAGAATATGGAAAATTTTGTTGTGTGTATGTGCCGGGCAAATAAGTCGAAAATCCTTCAATATAACCATCAAGAGATTGTCCGGGTGAACTTGTGAGGGCGGAAATATGCATTTGATTACTGCTTGAATAATATTCACCTGAAAAATATTGGGGGTTGTTATAAGTTATGTTTGTTGAAGGACTTGTTAGGTCAAATGAAAATGAAAGTCCTTGTGTATTTGTAGTATCACATAAAATTATTGTACCAAGATCATTAGAATCAGGATTGCATAATTGCGTATAAACAGATGAGTATATCGCACTACCTTGTAATGCAGAAAAAATATTTTGGCCGCATGGTATTAAAGCACTTACTTCACCATTTTGTGGTACTAGTAAAACATTTCCGACTGAGGTTGCAATTAAAACGGTTGGGTTAATTGAGTTGTTGTTACAATCAACAAAATTTACAATGAGTTTTCCAAAACCTGCACAGTTGAAAGTCAAATTTGGTACAGAATAAATTTGGCCCGGAGCTAGAGTAGGAATGATTAAAGTGTTTGTGAATATTCCTCCAATTAGGGCTTTGACCGTTGAAGAAGAACCACTTATGATTTGTCCTGAATAAAAGCCATTTTGATTGGTGTAAAGAAGTCCACTATTATCACTGAAAATTTTTGCGTTTTGAACGGGGTTTCCTTCACAATCAAAAACATATCCTTCAATGGTTGCAGGAGGAATTGACATATCATAATTCCACCAAGAAAAATGTCCCACTTGGCCAACATAATTATTTCCTTGCTTGGTGGCTAACCCTTCTTCGATCCACAAACTTTTGGTTTCATCGAAATACCAAAGTGGAATGGTAGTAGGTGCGCTGCTTAATTGTACTGATGCAATGGGAAGTTGGACGGTTGCATTTATTCCAGGACCTAACTGTAGTGGATTACCGCTGTTGTCGGTTAGTTCAACACCAATCATTCCATAACTAATTAATTTTACCGAATTGCTTGCATTGTCCTCTGCCATTAAATCACCCCCAGGAATCAGTGCACCAAAATTCGGATCCGATGTAGGAAGATGTTTTGATGTAATGTTTACGGTACCATTGTAAGTCATTCCTGTTGATGTTACAAATGCATTAACTGGAAAAACAACTGTGGCACCTGCGCTTGTTACGGATCCACCTACTGAGCTTTGTATGCTCGATGCTGCTGCTTTTTGTGGCATTACCAAATTGCAATATTGAACCGTAGAATTGCTGGGAATAAATCCACTCGAACGATTCCAATATCCAGCCTTTGTCGCTTTCACAACCGCTCGCGATTTATTGACATTCGCTTTTTCAATTAAATAAATTCCGTTACCATCAGTTTGATCTATTTTGTTACCAACCTGAACAGTAACATTCGGAATACCTTGTCCATTCTCATCGTTAATTTGTCCGGCGAGTGTGATGGAGTAAGTGTTCGAAACAGTTGGGGTGTCGTTATTATTTTCATCCTTGCTACATGATCCAATTAAGACTAAAGCAAATAAAATAAATTTTAATAGGTGATTTTTCATAGGTGTCAAGGAATTAAAATTATCTTATTATTGTTTGTGAGAGCATATTGAAAGTAAAGTGCAGAGAACACTTTATTCAACCAATTCATTTTAATGTTGCACCAATTATTAGGTTATTTAATGAGTGTATAAAATTCGTTGTTGAATCAAATACATCTAAAGATAGAATTTATTTAGATAAACTAGATGATGGTGTGTACTATTAATGTAAAATTGATAGAATAGTCCTGAGGGTGTGTATTAGTAAACAAATAAGTATAATTCCTGATTCATCTGAATCAGGAATTATACTGTTGCGTACATGTTTTCACGTATGGTAAACCGAAAAGGTTTACTGCAATACTTTAATTATTTCGATATACATCAAAAGAAGCCGATAAAGTACCAGTAAGACCAGTAAGTCCACCGCTAAGTAATACTGGCCCACTAAATGTCCCTCGTACATAATCTCCAGGATTTGGTGAATTAGTAAGCGTTGTGGAACCTCCTGAGCCATTGGGTAAAATAGAGTAATTAATGCCTTGATAAAAAATAACCCCACTAACATTCGTGTTAGTCGAATTCCAATTGTATGTACCATTGGCATAAACAGGAGTACTCATTATAAACGAGGAGGAATTACCGCTTGCGCTGTCCGTATAAGCCATTACGATTTCATATTTTCCTGAGATGAAATTTACAATGCAACTAGAAACTTCCAATGAAATGGGAATATTACCAACCACCGGACTTACAAAATTCATGATCACGTTATTATTTAAATTCGTGGTATCGCACAGACTTATCGTACCAATATTTAATGTGGTTCCAGTACCATAATTAGTGGTAAGCACTTTTGAGTAAATTCCTTTATAAGCGATTACTTGAATAGGTACATTTCCTATATTTCCGATGTTGATATCAAATGCACCTGTTGTTGTAAATTGATAACCTAATAAATTATTATTTAGAATCACTAATACGGTTGCAGCACTGGGTTGACCATCACATTTATTTACATTTCCAGTAAGGGTATAACAATTTGCATTTGGGAGAATGAAATTGGGAACTATAAAAGTGCTTGAATCGGGTTGTGCGGGCATCGTGTAAATACTAGTTGTATAAAAGTTCCCATTCCAATCATTATATTCAGCATATAAATCTATATTCATGTTTGGGGCCAGTATGCCATTCCATTCGCCGTTTAGATCAGACCAGGCTCCCCACATTCCATCTGCATATATTTCAGCATCGGCTAATGGATTATTATTGCAATCAAGCACTAATCCACTTACTTCTACGCCTCCTGGTTGATCACAATTCCACCAACTAAAATGACTTACTTCTCCAGTATACATACTACCATTAAAAAGAGCAGTACCTTCTTCTTCCCAAATGGCAGTAACGTCATTAAAATGCCACAACGGAATGCTAGGAGGAGCAATCGCTATTTGTGCAGCATGAACAGGTAAACTTATGGTTGCCTTTTTTCCGTTTTTTAATCTTAATTCGTTTCCACTTCCATCTTTTAATGTTGCTCCAATCATTCCAAAAGAAACTAAGTTTTCTATAGAATTACTTAAACTTTTTCCTTTGAAATCGGTGCCTGGAGCTTTAAGAGAAAATAGATCTGCACTTCTAGGCAAATGATGAACGGTAAGTGCAACAGTTCCGGTATATGACGTTCCATCCATCTTTTCAAAAGCATCAATTGGAAATTGAATACTTGCACCATCAATAGTAGTAATAGTTCCACCCAATAGCGCATTAACAGAATGTGTGTTCGTGGAAGTGTACAAACATAAACTGGAGGAAGAAGTGCCTCCTGACTTTGGCTTGAATGTGCCAACTTGATCCCAATATCCAGCTTTCTTAACTGTAATAAGACTTCTGCTTTTTACCACAGTTGCATCTTCAATCACATAAATTCCCCAAAGGTTGGTGGAGGCTGTTTTATTACCAATGTATACATCAGCCCCCGAAAGACCCGCTCCACTTTCATCAAACACTCTACCAATAATAGTTGTTGTTACCGTGGATGAATTTCCCGACAAATTTTCATTGTTGTCGTCCTTTGAACAAGAATTAGCAAGAAATAAGACTGCAATGAATAAATAGGTTAAATAATTTTTCATAATTATAGTTTTAAAATTGTTTGACTAAATATTTTGTTGACTTCAAATCAATCAATCTGCACAAAACGATAAACACCACTTCGATTATTTTTAGTTTGGATGATCACCGTATAAATTCCTTTTGCTAAATATCCTTTTTCCCAAATCACTTCTTTACCTTGACTATCTTTTGTGCCGATGCGTTGCATGGCCGCATTGTACACTTCAATAGAGCGAATTTCTTCTCCACTACGTAGGCTGATAATTAATTGCGTGGATTCATTTTTCACTAAAATATTTTCAGCCGCAATTTCACTGATGCCAACACCAGTAATAATGTATGGTCCTGATGTAGCTATGCATCCCAACGAATCGGTAATAGTAATCGTGTATGTACCATTAGAGAGCGCTGTCCAACTTTGTGCGTTAGCTCCAGTTATAGCAGTTCCATTCAAATTCCATTGATATGACGCTGCCGTAATAGAAGAAGTCATGGTATTGCCATTTGGAAAAATAACGGGCGCTGTAGTTGTTTGGTTCCATGGAACGAGGGCACTCCAAGTGGCACCACTAGTAGTACCGTTGTTGGCATTCAATGTCTGATCTATTACATTCGTTCCGCTACCGGCATTAAATCTCCAGTAACCTACTAAACCAGTTTCCTGAGCCACATCTAAATGATGCAATCTTTTTGCATTGATTTCAGCCGTGTCCAACGCTCTGTCCCAAACGCGAACTTCATCAATCTGTCCAGCCCAATAACGTGTTTGACCTTGTGTTTGGTCTGACAATCTGCCTATACGAATGGGGTAGGCTAATCCTTGTATCATACCAAATGGGAGCGGGGTTGCTCCCTGTTGTACACCGTTGATGAATACGCGTACCGAATCTCCATCATATGTTCCTGCTACATGATACCATGTATTGATGGACATTGCCCCAGGTAAACTAATAGCAGTTATCCATGAAATGGATGTCCCTAAAGAATCTTTCCCACAAACCGAGAAATTAAGTTGTCCGTTATTACCGGCTCTTAAAACATAGCCTTGTTCACCCAAACTCCAGCTGTGTTTGCATAGAATGGTGCCATCAAAATTGTTGATTGCCCAACTAGTAGCTCGAATCCAAGCCTCAACTGTGATGGCATTGGCAGGCGCTAAATTCACATCTGTAGTGAAATTTACAGAGGCTGCAGCGAAGTTTAAAGAGTTTGTGTTAGGTAAACAAGGCTGTGCATCAATATAGTGATTTAGCCCAATTAATAGAAGTAATGTGGATAGTAAACGCATGGTAGTTAATTTTATACTACGAATGTATGTTTTTTTATTATACGATCAAATATTCTATAAAATAATTCGGGTAGTTGTACGTTTTTGTCAAGTATCTTTGCACTTATATGACGTTAAAAAGCCTCGCCGGACTGTATTGTAATAGCCTAACCCGTTATGATCGTTTGTTAACTCGTGAAGTGATGCTAGGGGAAGTTGGAATTGGAGGGAATAATCCAATTAGAGTGCAAAGTATGACCACCACCGATACGATGGACACCATGGCTACCGTGGAACAATCGATTCGGATGATTGAAGCAGGATGTGAATTTGTACGCATCACTGCTCCAAGTATTAATGAAGCTAAAAATCTCGCGAATATTAAGAAGGAGTTGGCTAATCGTGGATATAAAACGCCGTTAATTGCCGATATTCATTTCACACCGAATGCCGCCGAAGCCGCTGCACGAATTGTAGAAAAAGTGCGAATTAATCCAGGAAATTTTGCAGATAAGAAGAAGTTTGCGTTTATTGAATACGACGATGCCGCTTACCATGAAGAGCTGGATCGCATCCGAGAACGTTTTATTCCCTTACTGAAAATTTGTAAAGAGTATGGAACTGCCATGCGTATCGGAACGAATCACGGTTCGTTGAGCGATCGTATCATGAGTCGTTATGGCGATACCGCACATGGCATGGTTGAATCGGCCTTGGAATTTTTACGAATTGCCGAAGGGGAGAATTATCATAATATAGTCCTGAGCATGAAGTCGAGTAATCCGCAGGTGATGGTGCAAGCGTATCGTACACTCATTTTCCGAATGCGTGATGAGGGCATGAATTATCCATTGCATTTAGGAGTGACCGAAGCTGGAGAAGGAGAAGATGGACGAATTAAATCAGCAGCAGGAATTGGTACTTTACTGGAAGATGGTATAGGCGATACCGTTAGAGTGTCACTCACCGAAGATCCAGAATTTGAAATCCCCATTGCAAAAGCGTTGGTAGAAAGATATGCAAAGAGAGCAGCACATGCAGCTATGCCTGATTTTCCTCCTTTGCAGATGGATGCAGAACGAATTGTATTGAATTCAAATGTTGAGTTTGGATTTAAACCTTTTGAGTATGAAAGACGGTCAACATACGAAGTAAATAATTTTGGTGCGCATCAAGTACCTCGTGTCATCGCCGATTATTCTGAAATAGAAAAGCTTTCTGCCGCTTCGTTTTTTCCAGTCGGATACAATTATTCTGTACCTACCGATAAATGGAATTTGAGCGATCAGGCCTGCGATTATATTTATACAGGAGATAGAAATATTGATTTTGAAATACCCGGTACGCTGGGAATTATTGTTGATGCAAATGCTTGGAAGGAGAAGGATCGTTGTTATCCTTTGTTTTCCTTAGATGGATTTTTAGTTGCTGAAAGTAAATCGAAGCAACTTAATTTTATTTCGGTACAGGCGGATGGTATTGCGGAACTTGGAAAGCATATTCAAGTTTTGAGTGATTCGAATGTGGTTTTATTATTGTCTACCAAGAATGAACATGCCATGCCCGCATTTCGCCAAGCATTTATTTTGATGAAGCAAATGAAGTTGGAGGTTCCTGTAGTTATTCATAGATTGTATGATGGATTAACAGAAGAGCAACTACAATTGCATGCTTCCACCGATATGGGAGCGTTGCTGTTAGATGGGTTTGGCGATGGTGTGATGATTTCAACAAGCACATCCATCTCCCCGCAAAAGATAAATAGTTTGGCTTTTGGAATTTTACAAGCAGCACGAACACGCATCAGTAAAACCGAATATATTTCTTGCCCCAGTTGTGGAAGAACGCTTTTCGATTTACAAGAAACCACAGCAAAAATTCGCACCCGAACCGATCACCTCAAAGGATTAAAGATTGGAATCATGGGCTGTATCGTGAACGGCCCTGGCGAAATGGCCGATGCCGATTATGGTTATGTAGGATCCGGTCCTGGAAAAATTACACTCTATAAGGGACGTGAGGTTGTGCGTAAAAGCATTAACACCGATTTAGCTGTGGATGCGTTAATTGATTTAATTAAAGAGCACGGGGATTGGATTGAGAAATAATTCAGAATTAGGAATTCAGTCCCGATAGCTATCGGGATAAGAATTCAGAATTTTTTCTGAATGATCATAATTAATCATCATCATCTTATTTAATCAGTGTTCAATGGGCATTATTCTATTCGAGTAGTTTTTAGATTTTGGAAATTTTCTTCTTGGTTAGATTATTTTTTTTATCAAATAAGTTTAAAATATAAAATCCAGCATTCAAAAAATTCAAATTCACTTTTCCTATTTCAACCTCCTCTTCATACACTTTCCTGCCTTGAACATCAAAAATTTCTAGATGTCCACTTTTATTCAGTTGAATATATTCTGTAAACGGATTGGGATACACTTCAACCGATTCAAGTTCTATATTCTCTAATCCTACAATCCCATTCACTTTCCACGTTTCTGAGGTTCGTGCAGGAGTAGAAACTAATCCAGTGCTGATGTAAATCGTATTGTTCCATACGCAAGAAACATATCCTCTTCTCGCTAAAGATGGAATGGGATTGTAAGGAATAAATGTATTGTTGGTTAAATCATACATCCATAAATCATCTTTATAAATATTTCCATTCTCATATCCTCCAAAGAACATGATATTATTTCCCAATGGCATTAATTGCGTATAGGCCCTACCGTTATTGGGGAAGGTATTAATTAATGTCCATGCATCGTTCACCGAATCGTAGCTATAGAGCCGATTACTGTATTGAGTCGTGCTATCAATTCCTCCAAATACATATCCAATTCCATTCACGGCACAAGCTCCCGCTCTCCACAATCCGTGAAAAGGAAAATTATTCATTTGCTGCCAACTGTCATTGGTAATATTGTATTTCCAAACTTCGTTACTGTTGGCTTGAGATGGATTATTTCCTCCCATAATAAATGCTTCGTTATTGATTACAAAACAAGAAGAACCTCTTCGCCCTAGGCTGGGCATCGAAGTCATTTGCTGCCAGGAATTAGTGCTTGGATCAAAGCGCATCAAATCTTGATTATAGGTTGCGCCTAGACCAATACCACCAAAAAGGTATCCGAAATTGTTATGACTAAAACCACTAGCGTATTGACGCTCTTTCCCTGAATTTAGTGATGCTCCAATCGACCAGGTTTCATTCGATAAATCCAAGACATAAAAATCCCTTTGTGCATTGAAGCCTCCATCTAATCCTGTCCCTACATAAAAGTTATTTCCAATGATAAATCCAGCAGCATCATCTCGCCCCGAGCTTGGAAAGTTACTTAACTGTGTCCAGTTTTGTGCTTGTGTATGGCTTATAAATAGGATAAATAAAATGGTGAAGATGGATTTCATACTCAAAGATCAGAATAAATATGTGGATTAACATCACAACCCTCATTTCTCTAGAAAATTACCTTATTCCCCGTATATTTGCACTCGAAAAGAAGTATGCAAACAGTCACCTTTCAAGATCTCGGAGAAATCGATTATAAGCAGGCTTGGGACTTGCAGGAATCTTTATTGGCTGAAACCGTTCGACAAAAAGTAGAGAATCGTACTTTAGAACCCGCTCAACATTTTCCGCCGCGACATTATCTATTATTTTGTGAGCATCCTCATGTATTTACATTAGGAAAAAGTGGCGCAGAAGCTCATTTGTTAGCCGACGAACAAAAGTTGGAAGAAATTGGAGCCACCTATTATAAAATAAATCGGGGCGGTGATATTACCTACCACGGTCCCGGGCAATTAGTAGGTTATCCCATCTTCGATCTCGATCATTTTTTTAATGATATTCATAAGTATTTGCGTTTTTTGGAAGAAAGTGTTATTCTCACTTTAGCTGATTATGGAATTGTAGCAGGGCGAGTGTATGGATTAACAGGGGTGTGGTTAGATGGAGATGATCCTATTAATGCAAGAAAGATTTGTGCATTTGGTGTGCGTTGTAGTCGATGGGTTACGATGCACGGATTTGCATTTAATATTAATAATGATTTAAGTTATTTCAATAAAATTGTGCCTTGTGGCATCGCAGATAAAGGAGTAACCTCGTTATCGAAAGAATTAGGAAGAGAAGTTAATATCAATGAAGTGAAATCTAAAGTTTTGTTTCATATGCAAACCTTGTTTGAATTCGAGGTAGTGAAAGAAGAAATTCCTCCTCTTTAAAATTCTCACTTAAACGCAGCGTTAGCAAAGTTTAAGCAACGAGCGCCATGTATCTCACCAATTTACCCATTTGCCAACTTACCAATTTGCCAATGAAAAAAGTTCTAGGTTACCTACTAAAATTAATTGCTGTACTTATCTTGATTGCCTGCGTATTTTTATTCGCAACAGGTAAAACTTGGGTTTTTAAAGCACTTGTCTACAACTTTGTTGATATTGACGATAATGATATTTTTATTCAGCGAAAGGTGGAAGCGGGTATTGCTCAACCTTGGCCTTTAGCTTCAACCTATAATAAGCAATCGTTGGATACGAACACTGCCAATGAATTAAGTAGAGAGCGCAGTGTTGCTTATTTGGTGATTCATCATGATTCATTAGTTTATGAAGCCTATTGGGATGGTTACAGTGATTCTTCTTTGTCAAATTCTTTTTCAATGTCAAAGAGTGTAATTGGAATGCTCACTGGCGTGGCCTTGAAGGAAGGAAAAATTAAAAGTCTCGATCAAACCGTAGCAGAATTTATTCCTGAATATGTAAACAATAGCAAAGGAAAATTAACGCTGCGGAATTTAATTACGATGTCGGCAGCACTAAGTTGGGACGAAGCGTATGCAAGCTTGTTTAGCGTGACTACCGAAGCGTACTATGGAAAGGATTTGAAAGGATTGATGGATCGTTTGGAGGTAGTAGGTACACCCGGAGTGAATTATTATTATCAAGGCGGCGCAACGCAACTGCTGGCAATGGTATTAATGAGTGCCACTGGAAAAAATTTGTCGGAGTACGCTTCGGAAAAATTATGGAAGCCTTTGGGTGCTGAGCACGCTGCTGAATGGACCATCGATAAAGACGGAGGAATGGAAAAAGCTTCGTGTTGTATTTATTCCAATGCACGAGATTTTGCAAAGTTAGGTGGGTTGTATTTGCATTTGGGAAATTGGAAAGGGCAACAATTAATAGATACTTCCTTCGTCATGGAAAGCGTTATACCAGCGCCGTTATTAGATGAAGGAAAGCCCAATAAAGAATACGGCTACCAATGGTGGATTTCAGAAATAGATGGAGAAAAAATCTTTTATTGCCGAGGTATTTTAGGACAGTATATTGTTGCCATTCCATCCAAAGATATCATTATGGTTCGATTGGGGCATCATCGAAATCAAGCGGCTGATAAATCATTAATCGATTTGCCTATTTATGTTCGAGGAGCTTTGAAATTATGTACTCCATAATTTTTTAGTTGCTTAACGACCATCTTGATGGAAACTTCCATTAAATGCAAAAAAATGTAATTTTTAATCTTTAAATGAGATGGATTTGACATTATCTTTGCAACAATTGTGAAACGGAAACGTTAAAATGAATTAGAGATTATGTTGAGAGATATAAAACATGTTGCCGTTGAGGACATCGCCATTGCAGTAATTCCTATTGATTTGAATTTAACAGAGGAAGAGCAAATCTGGGAGGTGTATATTTTGAATTTGAAACAAACACCCATCGAAAATGTGATGATTGCAAGTCAAGGGTATGGTGTTTTTAAAGGAGAAGAAGTTATGACGTCAACCTTGCGTCATTTTTTAGGAGATATGAGTCCATTAAGTTTTTCTTTGATTGAACCCATCCAACATAAAGTATTTGGATTAAACAACGAGTATTGGTTGAGCTTTTACATCAACGGAGAAATATTCGATAAGAAATATATTTTCCTTCCTGAATCCATCAACCCATCTTACTTCACGCATATTCCGCTTTTGGAAAAACGTGGCGTGATGATTCGCTAGTTTTTTGGAAACTAAATTTCACTTCCTTATTATTTTTCGCCTTTACGAAATAATTTAGCATTTCGACTTTAGAGCCTTGACCTTTGGGCCCTTTAGCTATTAGGATTTGTGAGTTACGAGAAAAATTGTAGTTTCAATTAATAGCTTCTTTTACCACAGAGTGCACAGATTTTTTCACGGAGTACACAGAGTAATTAGTTAGAGACAGACCTTAGCGTACTTAGTGAAGCGCAGCCTTAGCGCCCTTTAGCAAGAAACTTTGCGCCCTCCGCGCCTCGCGAGAAAATTTAGCGACTAACCTTGCGCCTACGTGAAAATTTGGTATAGCCAAGACTGTCTACTTCGTTAAAAACTAAATCCTACACTTAATTTCACCACAATATTATCCTCTGCCTTTTCTAATGCATAAGGTCCATACCGATAAAAGGCTGCAATTCCAATTCCCGGGAATCCTGCTTTTAACAAATTGTCGAGATAAATTCCACTTTCCATAAATCCTTTGTCGGCAATATTGGCTACTAAGTACTGATCTTTTTTTCCGATGTAATTACCCCAAATCATGTTATGCACTAGGCTAATTTTAGGGTTAAATTTTTTTGACTTGATCAGTAAATCTCTAAAGTCATGTCGAACTTGAATAGCGATAAATTCAGAGTGCAAGAATTCATTGGTACGCATAGTTTCAAAAGTGAATGGCGATGCAATGCCTACATATCGGTTTCGATCAAAATTGGTAATGTTAGTTCCTCTGGCATTATAATACAATGAACCGGGGATTGCTTCGGGCACATATCCAACAGTGCTGCGAAGTGTGAAGTCGCCATACAATGATGTTTTAAACGTTTTTTCAACGAATGCATCCCATCTGTCAAAACTATTTAACCGATCGAGTTCTTCAATTCGCCCAAATGTATATTTGACATAGAATACTGGCCACTTACTTCCTAAGCTAACTTCTCTATTGCCTGCTAATGCTAACTTTTCTCCGGGCGCCCATCTTACCGTAGCTCCCACTTCTTGCAAGTTGAAATTTCGAATAATTAAATTGGCTTCATTGGTGCGCGGATAGGAAAAGACATTTGTTGGAAATGAAGTAATCTCTTGTTGATTTGCAAAAAATGCGGTACTTAAATTTCCAATTAGCCGACCGTTCAACACTACTTCTTTTTTAATGTATTGATCCATTCTACTAATGAAAAACGGATAGTAATTGGTATTTAAAAAATTCGTTTGTGCTGGATCCAATTGTCTGCCGCCTGTTTCCATCACATCCTCTTCATAACTAAAACGAATCCATGCGTTTCTTTTTCGATAAAGATGGATGAGTGCATCTCCACCATACTTAGATTTATCATCCTTAAATCCATAAGCATAATAGCCACCTATAGAAAATCGATCAGAGAGAAAATCATTAGTATGTAATCCGGCTCCAAGTCTTAATCCTTCATAATTATTTACTCGAAGAATTCTCGCTACATCAATATTGATAAATCCGATTGGAATTTTTCCTGTGCCGATAATTCCGAATATTTTTAATTTTCGTTCAAAGTTTTCGGCTTTACCAACGCTATCCATATAAGTATAGGTTTGGGCTTCTTTCACATCTAATTCTCTTTCACGAAGCGTGTTCCATTCGGAGTCGGAAACTTGCGTCGCTTTCGGCGCCATCCGTAAAACCACTGAGCCGAAATCTCTTTTTCGCAAAGGTGGATTCACTTTTACATTACGTAAATAGGATCTGCTAATCCCCATGACGGAAACATTATTCACTTTCATGTCGGGGAATGAAATGAATGAATTCAGTTGTTCGGGAAACCACACTCCATCTTTTTTAGTGTATTGTTGTTGAATTCGAATTCGAATGGAAGCGGAAGAGTCAGCAGGTGCAGCGATGGCATTTTGCAATGCCCATCCGTCGGTACTGATGAATAGATTTCCTTTTAGTCCTACAAAATTTTTATTTCTGCGAGGGCGGAAGCTAATGGTATAAATCATGTGTTGATTCATCATCGTACTATCTTCTAAAATAAAAAGATATTTACTGATGGCGTCACTGCTCAGTGGACTCAAATACACATCGTCCATTACACTCACATTATCGCCGTAAAGCGAAAAGGACTGGAGTTGTGTTCCTAGGAGTGCAAATTGTGGATTTTTCAAACCCGATACTCGGGTAGCGAGAATAATTTCTTCGTCTTTTCCAGGCGGCATGTGTTTTCGATGTGTCGCACTTTCTAACAAAAATAAATGCTTGTCTTCAAAAAAATCTTTTTTCGGAGGCTTTGTGCTATCAATAGAAACTACTGCTTTTTGTGTGGCGATGGCATGAGTATCTTTGTCGGCAACAAAAATTAATTTGTTGTAACTGTCGTAGGTAAATGCGATAGCTTTTTCAGGATTGTTTTTATCTTTGTTCTTCAACACTTTTCGCATGATCACTTCGGCAGGATTTTCTCCGGGAAGAATTTTCGCTTCCTTCAAAATAACGACTTGAGGTTGGAGAGCCACATTCCATAAAGTATTTTTTTCAGGTGGTAATATTCGTGTTTCATACCCTAAACAGGATATAATAATTCTTGAATTCTCATTATTTAATTGAAGAGAAAAGTAGCCATCAATATCACTATAACTTCCGTTTTGAGTTCCTTCTTCCACAATGGTTACAAAAGCGAGCGCCTCTTTGGTTTGTAGATCCGTAACTTTTCCTTTAATAGTTTGTGCTTGTAATGTGGTGGTCAATATAAATAAGAGGAGTAGGAGTTTTTTCATGGAAAAACGAAATTAATTGAAAAAATAATAAATTACGATGGTAATACTATTCAGGCAGAAGAAAAATTGAATTTTGTAGTAAGTAGTGTTAAATTATGGAGACGAACCGTTAGTAAACGTTTATAGTCGTTTTGAGACGAGTAATTCAATTGGGATGATTATCTTTGGATGAAAGATTCAACATATGATTAATTCCATTTCTTTAGAAAACATCCTTTGTCTGGATATAGAAACTGTTCCTCAATATGCCACTTTTGAAGATGCTCCCGAGGAGCTAAAGCCCTTGTGGCTTCGAAAAGCATCTAATTTAAAACGGGAAGATGGTACCGAAGAGCAGCATCTTTATGAGCGAGCGGGTATCTATGCAGAGTTTGGAAAAATCATTTGTATCACCACCGGATTTTTATCTTCTAAAGAGGAGGGAAGACAGTTTCGATTGAAATCTTTTTATGGTGATGATGAAAAATTGTTGTTGGAAAATTTTGCGGGGTTATTAAATCAAATCACTGAATCCGATAAGCGAAATAAAAAATCGCCTATGATTTTGTGTGGACATAATGGAAAGGAATTTGATTTTCCATACCTGAGTCGACGAATGGTGATTCACGGAATTACACTTCCAGCACAACTCGATTTGTACGGGAAGAAGCCTTGGGAAATTCCGCATTTAGATACCATGGAATTGTGGAAGTTTGGCGATTATAAAAATTATACGCCGTTAAATTTATTAGCCTATATTTTAGGAATTCCAAGTCCGAAAGATGATATTGATGGATCACAAGTAGGTTCGGTTTATTGGAATGAGAAGGATTTGGAACGTATTGTTACTTATTGCCAAAAGGATGTGGTAACGGTAATGCAGATTTTGTTGAGGTTGAAAAATCAAGCTTTATTAACTTCTGAAGAGGTGATTTTGGCTTAATTTGCCTACGGATTTATTGAGTTAGCCAAAATATTTAATTTTTTCATTGAATTGTTGTAGCAAAGTTTTACCTTTCCTTTTAGTATCTTACACCTAAACTAACTTAATCAACCTTTGTTCTATGAAGCAATTCTTAACCTTAACCACATTTATTGTTTTATTTATTAATCTTCATCAGGCCGAAGGTCAATTAATAACAGCTTCTCCAAACTCAAGCGACTTTTGTTCGCCAACGAATGTAACTTATACTGTACCTTCTCCTGCACCTGGTAATACTATAGAGTGGTGGGTTGAGGATTATAATAACTTTAATAATAGCGGTGGGACTTCAATGATTTGGATGATTGGCACAGGTACTTCTTTACAAATTTGGTCGGGATCATTTGGTCCTGGAGCATGGTTTCAGGCTCGCGAAGTGGATGCATCGGGTAATATCATTATGGCCAATCAAGTCTCTCAATTGTATAAGGACAATAATCCTTTGTTTATTCCCATTACTTCAACTTCACAATTTGGTAATTGTTATTCATTAATGGTACCTCCGGTTTTTGATCCTTTATCAGTATTTCCTTGGGGACAAACAAGATGGGCTATGTGGTTTAAGAATGGAGTTGCACTCGGTGTTAACTCATATTTTCTACAAGGTCCGCTGTACGATTCTGCATGGTATGAGTATAAAACAGTTCTTACTTGTGGAGATACGATGACTACAGGTCCATTTTATTTTTGGAGTCCTTCATTACCTACTGTTTCTACAACCGATCCAACAACAATTTGTCAAGGTGATACTGTCATTTTAAATGCAAGTCAATCTTTAGTCATTACCGGTTGGTCGAAAGATGGCGTCACGATAGCGGGCTCTAGTGGAAAAACATCCATTCAAGCAACACTTGGTGGAAACTATAAAGTGCATGCTCGTTACTCTACTGGCGGTGGTGGTTATTGTTATTTAGAATCCAATCCGTTTTTAATTACCGTTCAACCTGGCGCATTTATCACTTCTACTGTAAACCAAGCCTGTAATGGTGATTCCATTTTGTTGAATTGTACAGCAGCGAATTCGTATGTATGGAAGAAAAACGGGAATGTAATTTCAGGTGCAAATACGCAAACGTTATGGGTAAAAGCCAGCGGGCAGTACGAAGTGAGTACCACCGGATTAGTTTGTAATTCTAGTTTTGTAAAAACAATTACTTTTTATGCAAATCCAACAATTGCAGTGAACCCAGCTAATGCTCAAACTTTGTGTAGTGGTAGCGCGGAAGTTTTAATTGCAAGTGGAAATAATATTGCCGCGTATAGCTGGTTGAGAAATGGAACGGCTCTCGTTGGTGCAAATGCTGCAACATTGGCATTAACCAAATCTGGGAATTACAAATGTGTAGTGTCTAACGTTATTGGATGTACGAGAACGTCAACATCAGTGTCAGTCACGAATGTTACTTCCACAACACTTCCTACAAAAACAATTGTATTGCAACCAGCAACCACTGGAAAAGATGCCTACATCACAAGCGCATTTGGTAGTTTCTCAACTAATTTTGGAACTGCACATACCATGGAAGTATCCAATTGGTATAAATATTTTCGAACAGCGGAAAGAGGTTATCTGGAGTTTGATTTAAGTAGTATTCCCTCTGGGAGCCCAATTATAAGTGCTAACCTAAAGTTGTGGGTGGATACCATCAACCAATTAAACGTAAACGTGAATGCACCAAATTCGCTTTTGTTTAAACGCAATGTACAACCATGGACAGAGACAGGCCTCTCTTGGAGTAATTATCCAGATTCAAGCGAGTTTCAGTTTGCATCAGTCCCATGTTCTACGATAACTTCTAAATCATACATCGATGCGAATGTTGTAAATCTTTTGAAGCATTGGTCGTATGTACCCTCCGAAAATTTTGGAATGTTGATCCAATTCAATGAGTATAATCAATTAAGTTGGGCAAGTATATTTTCTTCTGATCATTCTAGTGCGAATAAGCATCCAAAGCTTACTGTAAAATATTACTATGCCGATATTATTCCAAGCGGAACATTAAATGTTTGCACAGGTGGAAGTGTTAATTTTTCTACGAATATAGGTGCGTATAGTTATCAGTGGTACAAAAATAATAATCCAATTGCCGGGGCAACCTCCTCTGGTTATACTGCTACTACCGCCGGCGTTTATCATGTGGTAATTTCTGTTTCCGGTGGATGCAGTGTTTCTTCCGTGCAAAAAACGGTTACCGTGAATGCCGCAACTCCCATCGATGTGGTTGGGGATGGACCATTTGCCTTTTGCACCGGTACTACATTAACATTGTCGGTAGATAGTGTGGCCGGACATACTTTTCAATGGAAGAAAAATAATGTTAATATTGGGGGAGCAATTTATAGTAATTTGCCTGTCACAACACCAGGCACTTATGTGGTGAGAGTAACAAACTCCTGCGGACTCATTTCTCGTGATACTGTGATTTGTACAGAAGTAATTAATCCATCTCCCAATGTTACGGCGAGTGGTCCACTTACTTTTTGTGCTGGACAAAGTGTCACTTTTACCGCGGCTGTATTTGCAGGTGTAACCCATCAATGGAAAAAGAATAATGTCGATATAGCTGGCGCTGTGAATTCAACCTATACGGCAACGCAATCTGGTACCTATTCAGTGAAGCAAACTGCCAATGGATGTGTGAAAAACTCATCCAATAAAATAGTGAATGTGAATTGTAGAGAAGGGGAGTTCCAAGCTGAAAATTATTCTGTAGAAATTTTCCCGTTACCTATTCATAGCGGAG
Source organism: Bacteroidota bacterium (assembly GCA_031411335.1). GTDB lineage: Bacteria > Bacteroidota > Bacteroidia > AKYH767-A > OLB10 > JAJTFW01. The sequence goes on along the minus strand of JANOAX010000051.1, from coordinate 29,307 downwards.
CAACTATTGTTGTTCGTGGTGATGTGAATTATTCAGAAGTACGTTTCCAGTTGTTTGATTTAAGTGGTAAACTCATCCATCAATTTGGAGCAGAGGGGGTTTCCTCAACTTTTTATAAAGAAAGCTTAAAGTCGGGCTTGTATTTACTAAAAACAATGTTGGCTAATCAACCTATTGGTATCAATAAAATTTTGATGATCGATTAATTCTGGATTATTAAGAGAAAAATTTAATTAAATTTCTGTATTAGTAGCGGAGTAAAAATTAAAACTCCAATAATTGCAGAGGTTATAGCAGTGATAAGAACAGCACCTGCCGCTAAATCTTTTATTTTTCCTGCAGATGGATGTTGTTGAGGAGAAATAAAATTCACAATTTCTTCAATGGCGGTATTGAATGCTTCTGCTGCGTGGACCATCCCAATAGCAACAACAAGTAAAACCCATTGTTTTAATGATACGTGTAACCAACATCCCATTCCAACGACGAACACCGTGGCTAAAAGATGAATGCGTACATTACCTTTAGAGGTAATGTAGAAATATATCCCTTTAAATGCATAAGTAAAACTATTAACTAACCTCGACATTCAATATTTATTTTGATGGATTTTTAGAATCCCAAATTTGTTCGGAACAATTTAATAGCAATAGCCATCAATACAATTCCAAATACTTTTCTGATGATGCTAATGCCCGCTTTACCCAATAATTTCTCGATAGGTTCTACTAAACGGAGTACAATGTAAACCACCACCATATTAACGAAAATTCCAACTAATATATTTTCAGTGGAGTATTGTGATTGTAATGAAATCAAGGTCGTCATAGTTCCGGTTCCAGCAATAAGAGGAAAAGCAATGGGAACGATGGATGCGGTTTCAGGAACCTCGTCTTTGTACAATCGTATTCCTAAAATCATCTCTAACGCAAGGAAAAATATCACCAAGGATCCTGCAATCGCAAAAGAAGAAACATCAATACCAATTAGTTTTAAAATGCTTTCTCCTAAAAATAAAAACAGCACCATAATAAGTAATGAAGCGAAAGTAGCTTTTTCCGCATGGATCATTCCAACACGTTTTCTAGTTTCTATGATAACGGGTAAAGAACCAATAATATCAATTACCGCGAATAAAATCATGGAAATTGAAAGTATATCTTTGAAGACAAGATTCATAGTTATTTAATTTATTTGGGTAAGTAAACGATAGTCAATTATTTTTCTTCAATACTACTAATTTCCTCTTCCTTCGGCAAATATTTTAAATCGTTTTAGATAATCTTGCGATGTTTTCATAAACGTTTTTTTCATTAAAGGTCCAATAAGCCACATGACTCCCGATAGCTTGAATGTACTTTCTGAAGTATACAAGGTTTTGTTTGGTTCAATTTCAACAAAGGATGCTTTGATATAATTTTTTACTCCGTTCATTTCATAATATCCTTCCATTTCATCGGGCAGATTATTGGAAATAATCGTTTCAATCATTTTGATTTTCCTTTTACCCATTTGAAATTCCATCTTCGACTTAGCTCCTGGTTTTCCAGGTTGTCCTTCAAAGGTCTCAAAGAGCACCAATCCAGGCATCCATTCTTTCAAATTTTCAGTGTTGTCGAAGAGTTCTACCACGCGGGCTCGAGGTAAGTTGATGTCGATTTGATTGAGGTAATTCATGCCGTTTTTTAGTGAATTTGGTAAGATTTAGGGAGAATTATTGTCAAAACTAATATTTTAATGCGAATTATACCAAATGCAAGTATATTTTAGTTCAAAGCTGAGACGTATTTTTTTGCCAAGACGATTTAAAAAAATCGTGGCATAGCCCTAGCCTACGGAACTATTTTTTTAAGAAGTATTGGTGAAAAAGGACTAGCAGATAGGACAAAAATATATTTGTATTTGGTATTAAATAGATTTTTTGTAATTTAAGGGTCTAAATCACACACGCATTGACTATCCGCATCCAATTTATCGCATTATTTCTCCTTTTCAATTTCATAGCCTCAGCGCATGGAGATGAAGAAAAACACAACCTAGAGTTCAAAGAAAATAAAGGACAATGGAATTCCAATGTCTTATTTCGTGCCGATATTCAAGGTGGATCTTTGTTCCTCGAAGAAAAAGGTTTTAGCTACACTTTAATAAACCCTCAACAATTATTCGATGTCCATGAACTGGAACATGATAAAGGTCCTGAGTTTGCAAATAAAGCTAAAATCAATTTTCATGGATTGAAAATTGATTTTTTAAATGCTCAATCAACTCAGCCATTAGGTGAACAATTATTTGCGGGGTATAGCAATTATTTTATTGGTAACAAAAGTGAAAAGTGGACTTCTAACGTTAATGGGTATGGGCGTATCCATTATACTGAACTTTATTCAGGTATTAATTTGGAAGTGTATTCAGAGCATGGATCACCAAAGTATGATTTTATTGTTCAACCTCACAGCGATTATCGTCAGGTTGTGATGAAGTATCATGGCACTGATCGTATGTTGATTGATGATTATGGTGCTTTAGTCGTAAGCACATCAGTAGGCATTTTTTCAGAGTTAAAACCTTTTGCATATCAGCTTGTAGAAGGAAAACAAAGAGAAGTGACTTGTCATTTTGTTTTGAATAGAGATGAGGTGTCTTTTCAAGTTGGAAATTACGACGCAAACCTTCCTCTAATCATTGATCCCGTTGTTGTGGCTTCTACTTATTCGGGATCAAACGCTACTACCTATGGACATAGTGCAGCCTATGATGATCTTGGAAATATTATTACAGGGGGAAGATGTTTTGGAACCGGTTATCCAATAACTCCAGGCGCTTTTGATGGTACTTTCGGAGGGAATGTAGACATTGCTATTACTAAACTCAATCCAACAGGATCCGCTAGAATTTATTCTACTTACTTGGGTGGAAACGATCAAGAATATGTACATAGTATGTTTTCATTGGCCAATTTTGATTTGTTAATTTATGGATCCTGTTTCTCAACTGATTTTCCTACAACTCCGGGTTGTTATGATAATACACATAATGGAGGTTCGGATATTATCGTCGCCCGATTGAATAGTACAGGTACTGCGTTGGTAGGTTCTACTTTTATTGGCGGAACTTCGAATGATGGACAAAATGTAATTACTTACAATTATGGTGATACATTCAGAGGAGAAATTATTGCGGATGCAGCAGGGACAGTTTACATTGCGAGCTTCACGACATCTAATAATTTTCCTGCAACAGTTGGTGCATTGGATGCTACTTATAATGGTGCACAAGATGGTGTGATCATCAAATTGAATGCTTCTTTCGCTACATTAGCTTGGGCAACTTTTGTGGGAGGAAGTGCAGATGATGCGGCTCTGGGATTGAAGCTCGATGCCTCTGGTTTCGGAATGTATATCTCAGGTGCTACAGCTAGTCTTAATTTTCCGGTGTTGGCAGGTGCGATTCATCCTACCTTTTTAGGAGGTGGAATGGATGGATGGGTGATGTATTTGGCCTCTACTGGAAATTTTGCATTAGCGTCTTCTTATATCGGAACTTCAGGATATGATCAAGCGTATTTCTTGCAGTTGGATGCAAGTAATAATGTTTATCTCTATGGAATAACAGAAGGGAATTTGCCCATCACTCCTGGTTGTTATGGAGTGGTAAGTGGAAATATTTTCATCATTAAGTTCTTGTATGATTTTAGTTCAGTGATTTTTCAAACTTGTTTGGGAACAGCAAGTTCAGCAAATTTTTCGCCTACAGCATTTCTTGTGGATAATTGCAATAAAGTTTATATAAGTGGATTTGGGACCGTTGCGGGCTATGCCATTACGCCAAATGCCATTCCTAGCGGTGGATCATTTTATGAAGCTGTAATTAATCAAGATGCCAGCGCACTTATTTTTGCTACTTATTATGGTGCCGGTGGTGATCATGTGGATGGAGGAACAAGTCGTTTTGATAGTCGAGGAATTATTTATCAAGGCGTGTGTACAGGTTCTAACACATTTCCAACACTTCCCGGTTCAGTAGCTACTACCAAAGGCGCAGGTGCCGGTTGGGATATCGCCGTGTTTAAAATTGATATGCAATTTGTAAATATTACTGCGAATGGAACAGTCAGTCCTAGTAATACTGGTTGTGCACCGTTAACGGTTAATTTCTCAAATACAAGTACTAGCGGATCTGGGCAAATGATTTATTCCTGGGATTTCGGTGATGCATCAACGTTAGATAGTACGAAGAACCCAGGGCACACGTATTTGAATCCTGGAGTTTATAACGCTTGCTGTGTCGTTTATGATTCGCTAACTTGTAATTTAAGAGATACTATCTGTTTTCAAATTACAGTCACCTCTGGACCTGCAGATCCATTACCACCCGATACCGTTTTGTGTCCGGGAAGTGCTATCACTTTGAATGCATTGAATCCTGGTGCAACGTATGCTTGGAATACGGGTGTTACAACCCAATCCATTACGGTGAACGCAGCAGGATTATATTATGTCGACATCAATTATCCAGGTTGTAATCGAAGAGATAGTATTTTAGTAAATACGTTAAGTAGTGTTTCCATTGGACCCGATCTTACGGTTTGTGATACTGCTACAATCCTATTGGATCCTGGTGTTGCAGGAGCTTCTTATCTGTGGTCTACCAACGCAACGACCCAAACCATATTGGTCGCATCAAGCGGAACGTATTGGGTGCAGGTAAGTAGTGGAAGTTGTATTTTGCGCGATACGATGCTTGCTACCGTTAACGCCTTACCGCAAATTAATTTAGGAACAGATACTACTTTATGTCCAACACAAACTATTTTATTGGATGCTTCCAATAGTGGAGCTACTTATTTATGGTCAGATGGAACTACTGCACAAACTTTAAATGCAATACAATCTGGTACGTATTGGGTGCAAGCAAATAATGGGCTTTGCATCGATAGAGATTCTATTGATGTAAATTTCTCTATTCCACTTTCCTCCAGTGCCGATACTACGTTATGCAGTGGTCAAAATTTTACGATTCAATCCAATGGTGTAGGAATATTAACTTGGTCGGATGGAAGCAGTGGAACTTCACTCTCTGTAAATACAAATGGAGTTTATTGGGTGCAATCAAATGATAATGGCTGCATTCAAAGAGATACTACCATCGTTAATTTCGCAGCATTACCTACCGTTAATTTTGGTGCAGATGATGTACTGTGTCCCGGAGATAGTATCGTCTTGAATGCATTTAATACGGGAGCTTCTTATGCATGGAATACTGGAGCGAGTACATCCGCAATTACTGTTTTTGCTCCCGGTAATTTTATTGTTACCGCTTCTATTGGCTCTTGTGCTTCTGGTGATACCATCAATATTACTTCCGAACCAAAACTTATTTTACAGGCAGATACATCGTTGTGTGAGAATGAAACTGTCACGTTATCCACCAATCTAGTTGGCAATTATGCTTGGTCACAAGGAAGTACAACTTCATCCATTCTAGTGAATCAAACGGGACAATATATTTTAACGTTCTCTACGGCGAACTGCATTCAAAAGGATACCGTGAACGTGACGGTACAAGCATTGCCTGTGGTTAATTTTGGTGGAGATGATGTGCTTTGTCCTGGAGATAGTATTGTTTTAAATGCATTTAATACAGGAGCTGCCTACACATGGAATACCGGAAGTACCACTTCATCAATTACAGTTTTTAGTACAGGAAATTATTTTGTAACCGCTGCCATTGGTTTATGCTCGGGTACGGATACCATCAATATTTCTTTCGAACCTAAACTGATTTTACCGGTTGATACCTTGTTGTGTGAGAATGAATCCATCTCCCTTTCTACAAATTTAGTTGGGAATTATGCTTGGTCGCAAGGAAGTACAAGTTCATCTATACTCGTGAATCAAACGGGTCAATATATTTTAACGCTCTCTACAATTAACTGTGTGCAAAAAGATACAGTGAATGTAACTGTACAGGCTTTACCAGTTGTTGATTTTGGAGGCGACACTACATTATGTCCTAATGCGAATTTGTTGTTGGATGCAACCAATGTAAATGCAAATTATAGTTGGCAAGATGGAAGTACATCCAATCAGCTAGCTGTAAATACCGCAGGAACTTATTTCGTGAATGCTTCTATTCATCGTTGTACTGCTTCTGATACCATCGAAGTAGATTATGTTCCAACTTTAGTGGGAATTCCTGATGAGAATATTTGTGCTCCTGAAACGACTACACTCACTACTACACTTCCAGGCAGTTATTCTTGGTCGACAGGCAGCACCGCTTCGAGTATTCTAGTTTCTCAAACAGGAACATATACGTTGTTGGTTAATTCAAGTGGTTGCTTACAATATGATACTATTGATGTAGATGTGCGATTAGCTCCCGAAGTGGACTTAGGATTAGATACGATTTTATGCGAAGGAGAAAGTATTGTTTTAGACGCCGCCAATGTGGGAGCTACTTATTCTTGGTCGGAGGGAAGTAGCAGTCAACAAATAAATGTTACCACTACGAATAATTATTTTGTGTTGGTAGATGATGGATTCTGTGTTGGTAGTGATACCATCAAGGTTACGGTTGCCGATTTCGATAATTTACAATCGGTAGTTTCGATTTGCGAAAAGTTTGAAGTGGAATTGAAAGCTCAAAAATTAGGAACAATATTTTTATGGTCGACTGGCGCAACTACAAATAGTATTACAGTGAAAGACTCTGGCATTTATTGGGTAGAAACTAAAGTGGATCGTTGTTCGGTGAGAGATACATTTTTAGTGGAAGGAGCTCCTGGATTTAATGATGTTTACTTACCTTCCGCATTCACGCCGAATGGTGATCAAAAAAATGATTTGTATTTTGGATTTGGTGAAAATCTTGAATCTTTTAAATTAACTATTTATAATCGTTGGGGGCAAGAGGTCTTTGTGACTTCGGACTCAACTATTGGGTGGGATGGTTTATTTGAAGAGATAGAAGCTGCAGCGGGTGTTTATGCATACAAAGTAAGCTACCGAACGCCATGTTCTAAAAATCAGATTGAAGAGAAACTCGGAACGATTATGTTGCTTCGTTAATTCAGAATGCAGAATTAAGAATTCAGAATTGAAATTTAGTAGCAAGGATTCGAAATACCAATTTCTCCTTCACGATAGCTATAGGGACTCCCATCTCCGAATCTCCGAATCTCCCATCTCCGAATCTATCCTCCGAATTGCCTCAGATGATGATCCAAATGTTTCCACTGTAGTTGATCCCATTCGTTTTCATTCATGGCTCCAAAAAATGGATGTTTACCTCTGTCATTTTGCGGACCCGCTTCTCCAAATTGTTTTACTAAGGAAATTAATTGCTGCTTTTCTTTTTCAAACTCCAACGAAATATCGCCTACTTTAAACTCGGGTGCAGTAGGCAAATCTCTTTTGAAGGGTTCGGGTTTTAATAAACTTTTCTTCGCCATCTTTCCAAAAAGCAATCCAATTAAACCATGTTTTAATTTCAGTTCACCTAACGCTACTTGTAAAGGAGCTTGACAATGTCGAAGCATTTTCTTTACATTCATCTTGCCCCATTTAGCATTAGCATCTGGATTTAACTGTTGAATTCGAGTTAGAATTTCTTGACGATCTTGTGGTTGGAAGAGTGAAGGCATTTATTGATTCTTTTTCTTTTGCTAAATTAATAATTTTTTTATTTCGGAGTCAAACATCGAAACCTGCATTTTGCCTATAATCCAAGAAAGAACAAATCCTCATTTATCCTATTAATCCGTGTCATCCGTGTTCAAATTATGAAGTTATAGGTAACTATGAATTAATATAAAACTGGTTAAACTTATTAAAGGATCTGCAAGAAGCCAATATCTAATATCTAACTCCCTACAAAAATCCTTCTCGCCGTTTCCTTTCCTTCGGGACACGCTTTTAAATTATTGATAAGTTTCAACGCCCGCTCAATTCTTTTGTCGGAATTTTTCACTCCAGAAACATAGTAAATAATATTTCGTTGCTTTCCCGGACTAATACTCATAAATCGTTTTTCAGCTTCAGGATCTTGCGCAAAAATTTCAATGAGCTCTTCTGGAACTTCCATTCCGAATTCGCTGTTGTCGGGTTCGAGGATTACTTTTATTACATCACCAAGTGCAATTGAAAATTGGTTGAGTTTCTTTTTACTTACCGTGATATATCCTCTACCTTCACCCAATGCCATCATCCCACATTGAAATTTTGGATGTTTGTTGATGCTACATAACCATCGATGCTTATTGAGTCCGCCTATTTTTTTTACAACATTGGCAGGAACTTCCACATAATGCACGCCCATCAAATAGTCTAATTTACCAATGTGAGAGGCAAATGAAACTTTTGGTGCAGACATCTACATTATTTTTTAAATGAATCCATCTTAAGAAAAACACATCACGAATAAAACGATTCGGGTTATGAATTCAATTGTATTTATTTCAACACAAAGCTTTCTAAAAACTTAGTGGTGTAATTCCCTTTTCTAAAATCTTCGTTCAACATTAATTGTTGATGGAAGGGAATAGTAGTTTTTATTCCTTCAATAACGAACTCACTCAACGCACGCTCCATCGTTTGAATCGCTTCTTCACGTGTTTGCGCAATGGTGATCAACTTTGCAATCATCGAATCGTAATAGGGAGGAATAGTATAGCCCGCGTAAATATGAGAATCAACACGTACGCCGTGTCCTCCTGGTTGATGCAATACGGTAATCTTTCCTGGACAAGGACGAAAATCGTTGTATGGATCTTCTGCATTAATTCTGCACTCGATCGCATGCATCGTTGGAATATGATTTTTTCCGCTGATGGGAACACCGGCTGCAATCTTTATTTGCTCTTTAATTAAATCGTAATTGATTACTTCTTCCGTGATGGTATGCTCCACTTGAATACGAGTATTCATCTCCATAAAATAAAAATCACTGTGCTTATCCACTAAAAATTCAATGGTACCAACACCTTCGTAATTGCTGGCTAATGTCGCTTTGATTGCAGCATCGCCCATCGCTTCACGCAATTTCTCTGTCATAAATGGACTTGGAGTTTCTTCTAATAATTTTTGGTGGCGACGTTGTATCGAACAATCACGCTCGCTCAAATGACAAGCTTTTCCGTATTGATCACCTGCAATTTGAATTTCAATGTGACGTGGTTCCTCAATGTATTTTTCCATGTACAAACCATCGTTACCAAAAGCGGCACCTGCTTCGGTTTGTGCATTTTCAAATGCTTTCATTATTTCATCTTCCTTCCACACAATACGCATTCCTTTTCCCCCACCACCAGCAGTTGCTTTAATAATAACAGGGTACTTCATTTCATTGGCAACTTTTTTTGCATGCTCTACATTTTCAAGCAATCCATCCGAACCAGGAATAGTAGGTACACCTGCTTTCTTCATCGTCATCTTCGCATTGGCTTTGTCGCCCATGGCATCAATTTGCTCTGGTGTTGCGCCAATAAATTTAACACCATGCTTTGCACAGATCGCTGAGAATTTTGAATTTTCACTCAAGAAACCATAGCCAGGATGTATCGCATCTGCATTTGTAATTTCTGCAGCAGCCAAGATGCGTTGCATATTCAAATACGAATCACGACTAGGAGGAGGTCCAATACAAACGGCTTCATCCGCAAAACGTACATGCAAACTTTCTTTATCGGCCGTAGAATAAACGGCCACCGTACGAATACCCATTTCTTTGCAAGTACGAATGATTCGAAGTGCGATTTCGCCGCGATTGGCTATAAGAATTTTCTTAAACATAAGTGTGACTTTGTAGAAAAGGCATTTCTTTTAGAAAATGCCCTTTAATAATATTTATTTTAATCTTTGAGTGATCACTACACGTTAAAATAAAATTCCAAGAATGTATTTGAAAAGAAATGGAATGATAAAAAAACGATACTGATTTTTTTAAGATGGATCTACGAGGAATAACGGTGTATCGTATTCTACTGGCTTGAGATTATCCACCAACACTTTTACGATGCGTCCAGAAACTTCCGATTCAATCTCATTGAACAATTTCATGGCTTCAATAATGCAAAGCACATTTCCCGGCTTGATTTCGTCACCTACATTGGCTAGGATTGGTTTATCGGGACCAGAGGCGCGATAGAAAGTTCCAATCATTGGACTTTTGATAGTTACATATTTTGATTCATCTGTTGCAGGAGCAGCAGCTGCTACTGGAGCTGCTGGTGCCGGAGCAAGAGGTGCCGCAGCCATGGTCATCACTGGAGCCGGAGCTGCATGATACACCTGTTCAATTTTTGGACTGCTGTTCTTGATGGTTATTTTGAAGTCTTTCAATTCAAGATTAACTTCACTTACACCCGCTTTAGCTACGAACTTTATGAGCTCTTCGATTTCCTTTTTATTCATAAAGATGGATTATTTGAACCGCTAAAAATAGTCTAAAAAAGGACATTACAAGCTATTTTTTACTGAGTTTTAACTGATTTTAATCGAAAATGGACCATTTTAGGCCTTTTTGATGGAAAAACCTATCAAATCATTTAGCAAAGAGTTGATCAAAGTTAACCTCAACCACTTCTTTATACTTTAGTTTCCCTTCATCAGAAAGAAAGGATTTGTTGATAAAGGAAAACATTTCAAGTTTTCGATTTTTAAAATCAGATTCAATAGATAGCAATAAATGTTCGGAAATTCCCAATCGTTTACCGAATTCATTAAAATCAGAAATTTTGTATTTGTAAAAATTAGACAAAAGATGTTGCTGCGTTCTTTCCATCTCCTTAAATAAATTCATGGCAAGTTGTGAATCGTTGATGTGAAGTTTGGTGTTCATCAAATCATACGATGGAGATAAAATCATATCGCCATCCGCCGATTCCAACAGAGAAATATTTTTTAAATGAACATCACCATTACCAGAAAGAAAATTAAAAATCAGAATGCGAACAAAATTAATTTGATCAATAGGATTCAGATATACACCTACATCTTCATAAGTAAAAGAATTATATTTATACATTCCATGATCGCTGTTTCTCGGAATTGCATTCAATACAGAAACAAAATCTTCTTGACGAAATGGAAGGCCCATTTTATTTCTATCAAATCTTTTCGTGATATAGGCAGGTTCGCCTTTTGCAAAGCGCATGAAGGCACAATCAGCAGTTGATATTTTAAATAATTGACGAGCCATTGTCATGGTTAAATGTTCATTCGCGGGAGAGTCATTAAAAAGGTTGCGGCGTGAATCTAAGGAAGGCTTGATGATATACATCGATTCAATTTCCTTATTGGGAGCAAGCAATTTGTTTTTATTTCTACCCACAAATCCTTTGGGTTGTACTCCTGAAATACTAAATGCAGCAGGTTGCCCATTTATTTTATCTTGAATATCGATCCAATCAAAATCTAGTTGTGGAGGAACTTTTGATCGTTCAAATAATTTTGTTTCACATGCTGAACAAAATCCAATGGTTTCATCCTTTAAGCATCCATGACAAACATTCATTCTTGAATAATTTTTTTAAGTGTAATGGCACCGATGGTATCCTTTTCACAAGTATGCATCAGTAAGCTCCAATCGTCATTCAGATCAATGCCTAATGATTTACATTGAATTTCTCTATTGTATCCTTCGCTCAACATCGATTGAAAATTAGAGAAAAGATAAGGTGAAAAATATGTTTTTTGGGATGTAGGCATATTTACCGAAATGGGAAAAGTATTTTTATTGTTTAAAAATGCATCTTCATATTCAAAATAAAATCCATCCACTTCACGCCAAAGATATCCTGCTCTTATACTTCCTTTATAAATCACTTCTAATTTCATTTGCCTTTTACTTGAATTGTAATTTCTAAATTTAAGAAGTGAAAAATCAGGTTTAGTGTTTCGTATGACGGATTGGCTTTTCCACTTTCAATTTGTGATAAGGTAACAATGGATAGTCCAGTATACTCGGCCAATCGCTGTTGCGAAATGGACATCACTTTACGCCTTTCCTTGATTTTTTGACCTATTTCAACAATTGTCATGTTTAACTATATTTAAATATTTATAGCAAAGTTAGAGAATTTCGAGATAAATGTCGTAAATATTTAAGTATAATGTAAATTATATCACGTAAAATAGAAAAAATAGTAAATTGTCATTAAAGTTTAAATATATTTAAATAATTGAGATCGGTTTAATGGTCCTATACGTGGAAGAATGAAACGTATATATGTATTAAGTAATGTAAATGAAATGGATATGATAATCGGTAAATGCAGCTTCCGACTAGCTCCCTTCCACCAATTTCTTTATCGCTATCAAAATCGGATTCCAGCCTTCGCCATTATTATAGCTTTCCTGGTATCTTCTTTCACCTTCTGCCACTTTTGAATAATCGCCTTGAGTAACGGTAAATAAAACATCATCGCTTTTTTCTTCCAATAGATAGGTCACTGACAAATAATTTTCTGGAAGATCTTCAATCGTTCCATTAGGATCAAATACAGTGTACACTAATTTTTGATGGGGTTCAAACACTAAAACTTTTCCTTTTACAAATACCATTTTTTGTCCTTCGTAACTTCCTTCCCACAATAAATCGCTTCCAATTTTCCAATCGGTGATGGTTTCACAACCGAACATATAAAGTTTTGTTTTAGATGGATTTATTAAAGCATCCCAAACATTTTCTTTATTAGAATTAATAATTATTGAATTGACTATTGTTTTTTCCATGTGCGTTAAAATTGAAATGTCTTGTGATTTACTCTATACATACGTTTTCTTTTGTAATATTAAAACATCCCATTCTCATTCACCATCTCGGCAGGAACGGCTTGACCAAAATCCCATAATTCAATTATTTTTTCATCTTTAAATTGAAAGATATGAATCAAGGCATATCCAGGATCTTCTGCATTTTGTTTAGCGTGGGAATGAACGGCAACCAAATCTCCATCTTGCATTTTTCTTTTAATTTCAAAAGTTTTATCAGGATTATTTTTTGCATTTTCTTCGGTGGCTAATAGCAAAGTTTGTGCGTCACCTTTAAAATGAACATTGTGATGTTTAAAATTAGGATGAACATATTTTTCGAAATAGGTGCGAGCATTTCCTTTGGATGCGTTTAAAAGAAATTCTTGCGCTATTTCTTTGTAAGAGTTGTGTTCCATTTTGGATTTTATTTATTAGTAAAACTAGTACTTTTTTGCTTGAATGGGAATGATATTATTAAATAAGTTAATGTACGGAATAGGAAGAATTTTGAATGTTAAAAATTATCCACAGTTTTAAATTAAGCTTCCTTCAACTATTCACTTGTGCTCTATATTGCGAAGCTAACTGTTATTAATTATGGATAACTTAAAATGCATGTGTTTGTTAGTATAGAATTGCAAAAAAAGATAATTAGAATGCGTTCTTTTGCTTCCCAAATCAGTCTTCGATGGTTTTGTTGTTTTTGATATAATTGTAAGAGATTGGAATTGATACGTTTTTAGTATATAAAAATGTAAATATTTATTTTCATAGATTAATTATTTGATTTACATTTATCCGATTAGAAAACCTATATTATGAAGAAGAAACTAGTTGCCTCTGTATTATCGTTATTGTTTGCTGTGAGTTCAGTATTCGCTCAAACGGGCTCCTACACGCAAACTGTTCCGAATATGCAAAGCGTATATCAAGCAACTCCAATAGTATTTACAAATACCCCTGGCAATGCAGCCAGCGGTACGATTACTTGTAACTGGCTAGGTTGTCAGGACGTAGGAATAGGAAATCCGAGCATGAATATTCAGATTTTTTTGAATGGTAATTATCAAACATTGGTTCAACAATCTGGAGTTAGTATGTGTGGGTTTGTACCGTTTACTTACATCATTTCTTCCTCAACACTAAATAGTGCGATTCAGTCGGGTGGTGGATCTGTGATGATGCGTGTCTATGTACAGGATGCTTGTCCTTCAGGGATGGGATGTAGTTGCTGCAATGATCCCTATATTAACGGACTTACTCTTTCGTATAATTATTCTGTAGCTTCTTTTACAGTTAATGATTCTACAATTTGTCCAGGAGAAAGTATTCAGTTTACAAATACTACCAGTGGAACAGTGCTTACAAAAAAGTGGTACTTTACAGGAGGAACTCCAGCTACTGCTACCACCAATAATCCTACAGTAACTTATAATACTCCCGGTGTGTATGCAGTTTCTTTGGTGACTACTAATGCCAGCGGTACGGATTCAACCATCAAGAATTCTTATATCACTGTTTACACTCCTCCAACAGCGACCTGCACTGCTGGAGGGAACACCACTTTTTGTTCGGGAAGTTCAGTAGTATTAAATGCAAACGCGGGTGCCGGATTAACACATCAATGGCAAAAAAACAATATTAATATTGTAGGAGCCACTTCTTCCAATTATACTGCAAATTCAAATGGAACATTTCGTGTAATCGTTACCAGTGGAGTGGGTTGTACCAATACATCTACAGGAATTGCAGTCACTGTAAATCCAAAACCGGTAGCAACCATTTCTGCTGTTGGTGCCACCACGTTTTGTCCTGGGGATTCTGTGGTGCTGAGCGCAAGCCCAGGTAGTGGATATACATTTTCATGGGTGAAAAATTATACGGCGATTGCGGGCGCCACCGGAATTTCTTATGCAGCGAAGGCCAGCGCCAATTATAAAGTTATTGTTACCAATGGATTTGGCTGTAGTAAAACTTCTAACATTATTCCTGTTGTTGTGAATACTCCGGTAGCCACGGCTACCATTCAAGGCGCTGCATCGGTGTGTAACGGTAATGGGGTAACGTTAAAAGCAAATACTGGAGTAGGATTATCTTACCAATGGAAAATTGGAAGTACCAACATAGGCGGTGCTACGGATTCCATGTATACTGCGTATACTTCTGGTAGCTATAAAGTAAAGGTGACGAATAGTTGTGGTTCAAAAACTTCTGCCTCAAAAGTGGTAACGATAAATCCTTTGCCTTCTATAGCACTTTCAGCAGGCGGCCCGATTTCTTTTTGTAATGGTGGTAGTGTGTTACTATCAGTTACCGGAGATCCAAATCTGACTTATGTTTGGCTGAAAAACGGCACACCAATAGCGGGGGCTGTTTCATCAAGTTATACAGCTGGAGTGAGTGGAACGTATACTGTTATCGCAACAAATTCTTTCGGTTGCACGAGTACATCAAATCCAATTATTGTCACTGTTAATACAACGGTGGCAAATATCACTGCAAATGGTCCTACCACTTTTTGTAACGGCGACAGTGTTGTTTTAGCAGCAAATACAGGTGCTAATTTGACTTATCAATGGACAAAAAATAATATTACCATCAATGGCGCAACTTCTTCTATCCACACAGCAAAAACCGCTGGAGCCTACCGAGTAAATATTACTAATACTAACACTGGATGTGTGAAAACATCTACTGCAGTAACGGTCACGGTCAATTGTCGTTTAGGAGATAATGCAGAGCTAGAAGGTGTGGAAATGGAGATCAGTCCAAATCCTTTTTACAATCAGACCGAAGTAAATATTGTCCTTCCAGAAACAGAAAGCGGAAGTTTGCAAATTACTTCTATCGACGGAAAATTAATTAACGGTGAGATGCTAAGTGGAGGTAAAAATACACTGCTCATAGGTCAAGAATTAGAGCCCGGCGTTTACCTTGTACGACTTACTTGCGGTGGTGTAGAAAAAGTGAAGAGGATTGTGAAGTATTAATTTATTTCTTCTTAAATAAATTCTAAAGATAAATCGACGGGTTGTTTAACAAAAGATAGATTAAGTGCATTCAAAGATTTTAAAATTTTAGGAAGGTTACGAATTACGAATCGATACGAATGTACGAATTACGAATTTACGAATACACGAAGATAGAATTCTAGCACCTAAAATACTTACAGTTTAAACGCAGCGGTCGCAGCGGAAACAATTCACCAATTCACCAATTCACCAATCCACCAATTCCTAGTACGCCCACTTCACCCAAATGGCTCCCCAGGTGAATCCACCTCCGAAAGCAGCGATGATAATGTTGTCGCCTTTTTTAAATTTCTTTTCCCACTCCCATAAACAAAGTGGAATGGTGCCGTTGGTTGTGTTGCCGTAACGTTCGATGTTGAGTGTAACTTTATCATCTGGTAAACCCATACGTCTTGCGGTTGCGTCGATGATGCGTTTGTTTGCTTGATGGGGAATAAGCCATGCGATGTCTTCGCCTTTCAGATTATTTTTTTCCATAATCTCTGCACTTACATCTGCCATCTTGGTAACTGCAAATTTGAAAACGGTTTGTCCTTCCTGGTAAACAAAATGTTCTTTGGCAGCAACGGTATCTAACGTTGCCGGCTTAACGCTACCACCAGCCTTTTGGTGCAGAAATGCGCGCCCTGACCCATCCACTCTCAAAATGGAGTCCATGATGCCGTTACCTTCTTCGTTGGGTTCTAACAGTACCGCACCCCCGCCATCTCCAAAAATAACGCAAGTTGCACGATCGGTGTAGTCAATAATACTCGACATTTTATCTACACCAACCACTAGCACTTTCTTGTGCGTGCCTGTTTCGATGAATTTGGTGGCGGTTGCTAATGCGAAAATAAATCCAGAGCAAGCTGCATTAACATCGTAACCCCAAGCATTCACAGCTCCGATTTTATCGGCAATAATATTTGCTGTCGCCGGAAATTGCATGTCAGGAGTTGTGGTGGCACAAATGATGAGTTCGATTTCATCGGCACCGATTCCACGCTTTTTAAGCAAAGGTAAAATTGCCTGCACTGCCATATCGGAAGAACCAAGACCTTCGCCTTTTAAAATATGTCTTTCATTAATTCCTGTGCGTGACATGATCCACTCTTCCGTGGTGTCAACCATGGTAACCAGATCCTTATTAGAAAGAACATCAGGTGGTACCCATGCGTTCACAGCGGTAATTGCAGCAGTAATTTTTGTCATTGGTTATTGAGTAATGCTTTCATGAACCGCTTGAGTAATCTTTTCGGTTAATCCGGCAGTGGTCACTTTGAGCGTAATATGAATCATGTTTTTAATAGCAGTAGCATTGGAGATGCCATGCGCAATGATGACGGGTGCATTTACTCCTAAAACAGGAGTACCGCCATAATTTTCAAAATTGAAACGATCAAAATATTCATCCTTGATCTTTCTTCTTCTGATTAAACTGTAAAACGATTCAGCCAACTTGAGAATGACATTGCCGACGAATCCATCACATACAATTACATCTGCCTTGTCATTAAAAAGATCGCGGCCTTCGATGTTGCCAATAAAATTTATTTCTTTCGTTTGCTTTAAAAGAGGATGTGTTTCCTTGCAAAGCATATTTCCTTTTTCTTCTTCTTCACCGATGTTCATCAATCCAACTTTCGGATTTTTCACTCCATGAACATGTTCTAAAAAAAGACTTCCCAGAATAGCGAATTGTTGCAAATGTTCAGGCTTGCAATCGGCATTCGCACCGGCATCTAAAAAAACGCCTGTACTTCCATCTTCCTTAGGAATAATGGAACAAATAGCAGGACGAAGAATACCAGGAATGGTTTTCACACTAAACATCGATCCCACCATCATGGCTCCACTGTTTCCAGCAGAGGCAAATCCATGAATCTCTCCCTTCTTGAGATATTCGAAACCACGTGAAATACTTGAATCGGGCTTTCCGGGAATGGCGCGAGTTGCTGATTCATCCATGCCGATTACCTCGGTGGTATGAACAATATCCACCAAATTCACATCGGCACCTTCGGAAGCGAATAAATCACGAATGATTTTTTCATCCCCAAAGAGCACCAAGCGGGTGTTGGCGGGTAACTCGGGCAAAGCTTGAATTGCGCCCAAAACAGGTTGTTTTGGAGCGTAATCGCCACCCATAATATCAATCCCAATTTTTATCAATGCATTTCAAGCTGAAGGGTTAATGTAAAGTGAGGATGAAAATAAAGTAGGGCATTTAAGCACCACGCTCCATAATCATTTTTCCTTTGTACATTAATTTGTCTTCATGCCAGAATGCGCGGTGCCATAAATGAGCTTCTCCAGTAGCTGCATCAATAGCTAATGTTGGAGCAACTGCTTTGTAATGTGTACGGCGTTTGTCCCTTCTCGATTTCGAGTGTTTGGCTTTAGGATTTGGCATAATTTATTGTATTTGTAATTAGTTAATAATCAGTTTAGTTTGATCTTCTTTAGCTCCGACCATCGAGCATCACCTTTGTTTTCATCGTCCTTTTCCTCCATTTTTGTCTCTTGCTTCTTGATGTATTTTAAGACCTCAGGGTTACAAGTTTCAACGCCATTTTCATCTTCCGGATGAACCGGGCAATAGGGAATTTCTAGCGTGAGGAAATCGTAGAGGCTATGGGCAAGGTCAATTTCTATCGCTTTTTTGGTGATGTAGATTTCATCTTCATCATCATACTCCTCATTTACCTCATCGACCATCTTCACAAGCAAAGATTTTTCAATGTTGATGGGCATTCGAAAGCCTTCAAGACATCTCACACAATCTACCGCCACATCACCTATCATGCTCAAATTCAGATGCATTCCACCAGAATCTTTACGAAGAAGTACCTTTACTTCCACTTTAGCCTTGGTAATAATTGATTCTTCACGATGGGCGAAGAACGAATCATCGATGCTAAAATCATACTCATGTATTCCTTCAGCCAGATGATTAAACCGGATAATGTATACAGAATCAGTCATTTCAGAACGTTATAATTTTCCTTCACGTTTAAATGTAAGGGTTGCAAAGGTAAAGAAATTAACAGTTACCATGAAAGATGTTTATAAGGTATTTTTAGGATAATGTTTAATCCTTCGCCTCTGTTTAATAGGTACTTGCCCTTGTTAAGTGCTTTTTAATGGAATTTCAAGGATTTACGTTGCATGAATAGAGTCAGACACCTACATTTGATCAACCAACCCATCAACCTTATTCATCGTATGAGAAATTTTAATTCACTTCTAGTAAGCCTCATCCTCTTTCTGCCTCTACATTTATCGGCGCAAAAATTTGAAAATAGTTACGATTACCCGGGTTCCGATGCAGGAAATGATGTAGCCGAATTATCCGATGGATCCATCATCACTGTAGGGTTGTCCAATTCCTATGGTGCTGGAGGCTATGATATGATGATCATGAAAACGAACAAGTCGGGTAGTTTACTTTGGATAAAATATTTTGGTGGAACCGGTGAAGATGGTGGCAATGCAGTAACGATTGGTTCGAACGATGAAATTTATTGCGCTGGCTATTCTACCATTGGAACGAATAGAGATGCATTTTTAGTAAAGTTGGGATCAAATGGAAATTTTATTTGGTCGAAGAATTTTGGTGGGATTGGTTTCGATGAATTTAAAGACATCACGAATAATGCAGGAAAATTTTATATGGTGGGAAATACAGCAAGTGCAGGAACTGGAGCCAAGGATATTTGGTTTTTAAAAACAGATGCAGATGGAACTATTATTCAAAATAAAACAATAGGATTCGCTGGTGATGAAGAAGCAAATTCCTTAACATTAACCAGTGATAATAATATTGTGATTGCAGGGAGAACAGGTAGCTTTTCGAACTTCAATGTTTTTGCGGCGAAAGTAAATCTTTCAGGAGATACACTTTGGACTCGAAAATTTAATTATTATTTAAATGGTTCGAGTTCGACTGTAGTTACTGCTAAAGGCATTGTTGAACTAAGTGATCAAAAGTTATTGATTATTGGCATTGGTTGGGATGGAATTGGAAATTACTCAAGTACTTTTCATCTGAGATTAGATCTAGCTGGTAATACAATTTATTCTAAGTGGACTACACTCTTATCTGATGGTGGGGCGGATGTAGCCGCAGGAGCCAACGGAAGTTATTTTTTATTGATTAACTCCTGCAACTTTGGATGTCCTATTGTATTAAAGAAATATGATTCGGCAGGTACCGAAACACTTTATAAGATTTTTCAATATGCAGGTGGAAATGCCTATGGTAATTTTGCTTTGCCAGGACGTATTACAGCAGTAAGTGGAGGTAAGCTATTGATTACGGGCAGTAGTTATTTAAGAGAGTATAATTCGGATGTATATTTATCTAGAATTGATACTAACGGTATCGCCTATACGACAGCAGCGCCTGTTATTACTCCTAGTGGCCCAACAGCATTTTGTGAAGGAGGAAGTGTTACATTGTCAGTACCTGCTGGGTATACTCGTTATAGTTGGGGGCGAACTTTGTCAGGTAATCTTGCCTACCTAAATAAGAATTCAAATTCAATTCTAGTTACCACATCGGGAAATTATTATTGTACATTATGGAATAGCTTGGGGATGAGAACCACGGCTATGGTAAATATTTCAGTGACTCCTATTCCTGTGGGAAATGTTTCAGCTTCTGGTCCGCTAACGTTTTGTGCCGCGGCAGGTGAAACGTTGACACTAACAGCCAATACAGGTTATCCAAACTATCAATGGATGAAAGATGGAGTTGCCATTCCAGGAGCTGTTTCTAATGTTTATTCCCCAACTTCATCGGGAAGTTATTTTGTGAATCTTACCAACTCTTGTGCGAGTGTTACTTCTGCAGCAAAAATTGTAGTTGTGAATCATATTGAGACTCCAATAATTTCGTGTAGCACTTTTGATTGCTTTGCTGGAGGAGCCAATAATTGTTATCCACCAGCAGGTTCACTGAGTGTTCAACCTATTGCAGGGGCCACCTTTAGTTGGAACGTATTCAATTCCGCCATCCAATCAGGTTCATCTAATATTTTAAATGCTCCCTATCCACCCGGGGGTTATGTGGTTACCGCTGTTAATGCATGTGGTACTACATCTTCTTCCACCTACCAAGTGAGCACATCACCACCTAATGTTTATTCGGGTAGCGCCATCGAATATTTTTCACCCATCAATGGTTGCGGTGTAGGTTCAACTGTTACTTTGTATGCACCCTCAGGATCGTTTAGTCCTTATGTTTGGTATTTCAATGGAGTAGCCATTCCATTGGCAACGAATTCCACTTATATAGCAGCACAAAGTGGAACATATTGGTTAAGCTATACTGATGTTTTTTGTTTTAGTTCTACCAATTTAACTGCTCCGGTAAATGTTACGTTGAATACAATTAGCCCAACGCTAACCACTCCCGGGGGAAATACCAATTGCGGTGGCACTGTGCAAATAAGCGCACAGCCAACCGGTGCGGGTATAACGTATACGTGGTACCGCGATAATGTTTTGTTAAGTGCCGGTACGATCTCCACCTACAGCGCAACGATTTCTGGTAGCTATAAATGTTTGGTAAATAACCCTGGGTGTGGAACCAAAATGTCTCCGCCTATTCACGTGAATGCAGGTTCTCCTCTTGGTACAGCCACTATTCAAAATGCAACTATTTGTTCAGGCACGTCCACGGTTGTAGCTTGTTCTCCAGCACAAGGTTCAAATTATACGTATCAATGGAAAAAAAATAATGTCAACATTGTTGGGGCCTCCAATTTTTCTTACGCTGCAACGTTAGCTGGAAATTACAAATGTGAAATTACAAATGCATGCAGTACGATAACAACGAATACGGTTAGTTTAAGCTTGATGTCGAGTCCGGCTGCTGTTATTACGCCACCTCTTTCAACTGTTATTTGTACACCTTCAGCCTTAACGCTCACTTCAAATACGGTTGCGAACGCTACGTATCAATGGTATCGCAATGGAGCTGCTGTCATTAATGCAACGCAGCCTGCATTATCAGTATCTACAGCAGGAACTTATACCGTAGGAATTACAGCCAATGGTTGCAATACATTAAGCACACCCATTGTGATGAGCAGTTTAACAGGGCCCTCTTCAACGGTGAGCACGAGTAGTTATCCTTTAATATGTACAGGTGATACTTTAACGTTAAAATCTCCTGCTGCAGCTAGTACTACTTGGCAATGGAAGAAAAACAATGTTACTATTTCGGGAGCTACGGATTCAATATATAAAGCAACCGCTAGTGGTTCATACACTGTTTCGGTTACTAACGGATGTGGCAGCACTTTGTCCACACCCATAAGTTTAGCAGTGAAAGCAAAATCAGCAGCCACCATTACACCTTTGGGGCCAACCACATTTTGTAGTGGCGATAGTGTCCTGTTGCAAGCTCCAATAAATGTTGACTATACCTATTATTGGAAACGAAATGGAAGTGTGATTGCGAATGCTATTCAATCAACATACGCAGCTAAGCTACAAGGAAATTATAAGTTAGGATTGTACAATAAATTCGGTTGTTTAAAAGAATCAACTTCTTTAAGCATTCTAGTTCCTTGCCGAAATGGTGATTTATTGACCACTTATAACTTGCTCGAAAATATTATGGTTTATCCAAATCCATCTTCAAACCTTTTCAATATCGAATGGGCTAGTGCTGGTGAAGAAAAAGCATTTCAAATTTCTTGCTTTGATCTACAAGGTAGAAGTGTAAATATAGAATCTACCTCAAGCTCAACTAGTCAAATTAAATTGATAGATGCAGCTCCTGGTATTTACTTCTTAAAGATTTCTGTAGAGGATAAATCCGTAACAAAAAAGATTGTTAAACTTTAAGAACACTCTAAAAAAAATCGAAATTTTGATTTGACAATAAGAATGTTGGACTAGTGTCGAACCGCTACTTTCGCAGTAGATATACCTTGCGATGTTTTCATTTCGATGAAATACATTCCTTCTTCTAAACTCTTTGCGTCAAAGAAGAATTTGTTTTCACCCGCATTCTTGTTTCCTTGGAAGATGGTTTGAATCATTCTTCCACTTGCATCCAATAATCGAATTTGAATGAATCCGCTTTGTTCTATTTGCACCGGAATACAAGTGATGGCATTGCATGGATTAGGAAATATCGACTGAATTTCATTGGTAAAAGATTCTGCAAATCCCGTCGTTCCTGTCACTTCAAATTTCCAATATCCTGAAGGAGCAGGCAAAGGGCGAACTTGTGATTTTCCACTTACTGAATTCGCTGCGATGTAATAATAAACGGTTGTTCCTACTAATTGTGCAGGAATGAGTCCCGACCAATTATTTCCAATGCCTGTAAAACTCATGTTGCTACTATTCCATCCCATCAAGGTGTCCGTTCTCCAAAATAATGTAGCGTCATTAATTCCACTTCTGTGTTGAATAAGTGAATTCACTACATAACTATTTACTGTATCGGTTGTATTTTCTAAAGGTTGATGACTAATGAGCAATGGATCACTGGTTCCTATTTCTTTGGTGATGCAATGCAAGGCACCTAATGCACCAATCATGGAAGAACAATTGATGGGAACAACATTGTATCCAGGTAAACTCTCTCTGTAAATACGAATGGCGGTGGAATCTTCAGAGATTCCATAGATCGGTAAAATGATCGTTTTATTAATGAATGAACTATTGGTATAAGTAAAATAATCTCCTCCATTATGAGGATATAAACTATTGTCATCCGGCATCAACACACGTACCACTTTAAATGGTGTTCCATAAATCGAGTTATAATTAGCAAGAACAAATTGTAGGTTCGCTTCAATCTGCGGACCATCTGCAATACCTAAAGGATATTGACCCACTAATAATGTTTGTTCATCTAGCAATTTCATATGCATATCGATATGATGAATTTGATCAAAAGGAAGTGTGTTCATGATGATGTATCGGTTAATACCCATAAAATGATACATGATGGAATCAACTTCTGCAGGTGTGTGATTGATTCCAAATCCGCCAGCAGCTGAATTTTCATCCAGAACTAATGCAGAAGAAAAACCAGTTCCAAATCCATCCGTCATAAAGTTTCCGCCTGTGTGTACTAAATTCCAAGGAGCAGTCGTTGTTTGATAGAGTGGAGTACCTAAATAATTAGAAACGGCAACAGGAACTGCATCGTCACTTGGACGTGGTCGATTGTAAATCCAATCAATGGTAATTAATGAATCTACATCATTCGTGTAAGCACTCCAAGGACCATAGTCGCGCGACCAAACAGAATTTACTGGTGCTGCAAGGAAGGTTACATTGACAGTATCCACTCCGCCAGCGGCCAAATAACTCGTTAAGCTAGTTGGATTATCCGGAGTTGTATACACTACAATAACTCTCGTTTCTTGTTTAGCTGCACCTACAATTTGTCGAAGTATCGTGGGATATGATTTCCATCCCACAACCAAAGCTTGAAGCTCTTCCCATTCAGCAATTGTTCGTACGGGACTTGTAGGAGGTGTTACTGCTGCAGTGGTTGGAGTGATTCCTCGACTGCTCATATAGGAAGGAATTAGTGTTTTCTCGAATGTTGACATTCGATGTCCTTCTTGTGCTATTGTTTGAATGGAATAAAAAATTAATAAAAATGCGAGGAGAGTGGTGTTTTTCATGAGTTGAATTTGATCAGCTAAAGATAATACCATTTGCAATAGTATTCAAGTTTAGTAGCCAAATTGTATTATGCCGACATACATAGACTTACGTTTAAACGTTGGAAGAATCTTAAAATGTAGTGTCGGTATAAAATAAAAAATCCTGTCATTTACAATGACAGGATTTTAAAATTGATGGGTTTAAATTATTGATTATTCTTGTTTAAGCATTGCTTTCTCAATAATGACATCTCTTCATATAGGCTTACTTTCGCTCTTGTCTCAGCAAAATCAAGCGGTTTATGTAAAATATCAATGGTTCCAGCTTCAAATTCATCCAAACATAATGTTTCTCGTTTGGAGATTGCAGTTACTAAAATGATAGGAATATGTGCTGTTGCAGGATTTTTTCTCAATTGTCGAGTGACTTCGATACCAGTCATTTCGCCTAAGTGATAGTCTAGTAATATTAAATCAATATTTTCTAAATCTGTCATTATTAGAGCCTCACTGCCACTGGTTGCAGTTAAAAATTTGCGGTGGTCTTCATTGAGTATACTTTCTAACGCAAGTAAGTTTTCTGGTCTGTCGTCTACAAGTAGTAAGATGGAATCTTTTTGCATAGGGAATCCAATTAGGGTAGATGTTATACTCTGAGAGTACAAATTAGTTTTATTTTTCATTGATTCTTTTTTGGTTCGTAGAGTAAGCTTGATCTACAATAGCTTTTTATTTGTACATCCATACTTTCATAAGCGAAAGTAATTGATCAGCATTAATGGGTTTAGTAAGATAATCGGATGCTCCTGCTTCAATGCATTTTTCACGATCGCCATTCATTGCTTTCGCTGTGACAGCAATTACAGGTAGATGTTCCCAATCTGGATTCTTTCTAATTTTTTGAGTTGCTTCATATCCATTCATATTTGGCATCATGATGTCCATCAGTATCAAATCGATTTGTGGATTTTCACTCAATCGTTCAATAGCTTGTATTCCATCGTAAGCGCAAATCACAATAATTTGTTCTTGTTCGAGGATGTTTGTCAGTGAATAAATGTTCCTCATGTCATCATCAACGATAAGAACCGTTTTTCCAGTTAGCATGTTTTCCATTCGAGTATTGACATCTTTGGAAAATTTATTTCCATTTTCAACTTCGTTCAAGAAACTTCCAGCTGCATCGAGTACGCGTTCTCTTGCTTTGATCGGATCAGCACTAATGAGATTGTCAATTTCGATCATGAAATCATCACTATTGTTTTCGAAGATGAGCGCAGGAATATTTTTGAGTTGTTGGAAATTTGTAGATTTAGACAACCAATCTTCATTGTTTTGTTTAGAGGTTAAAATCAAACCAGAGAAATGATCGTTTTTAGCAAATTCTTCACATTCATCTAATGTAATTGCGCATTTCACATCAATATTTTTCTGTTTCAGTTTTTGAATGATGCCATTTACTTCTTCGTTTTCACTTCCAAGCACCAGTAATTTTTTATGCTCTTGATGAATGGGATCAATAACACGGAACAACTCTTCCATTTCTTGTTTACCAGCTGGTTTATGTAAATAACTGGTTGCACCCATAGCTAATCCTAGTTGACTTTTATCAACAGACGAGATAATATGAACGGGAATTCTTTTTAAATCTTCGTTTTCTTTTAATCTTTTTAATACGGTCCATCCATCAATAACAGGAAGTCTTAAGTCTAGAATAATAGCGAAAGGTTTGTATTTACTAGCATAACTTAATCCTTGGTCACCCTGCAATGCAATTACAGCTTTATAATTAAAGCGATGACATTGATTCATGAGCATGCGTGCAAAAACATAATCATCTTCTACAATGAGAATCACTTTATCTTTATCTTCTATATTATTTCGATCATCGCGAATTTCATTTATGTCATATGCAGTATCTTCATCAGCAACAGAAAGAATTACTTTTTCTTCTAAGGCAGATGATTGTGCAGCTTTTGCAATTGAATTTGTAAGTTCTTCACCCGGCGATTGAGATGAAATGGGTAAGTGTATAGAAAAAGTACTTCCTGCTCCTTCTGTACTTTCCAATGTGATTTCACCACCCATCATATTCACCAATTCTCTGCTGATTGCAAGTCCTAATCCGGTTCCACCAAATTTTCTACTCGTGGATCCATCTGCTTGTTGAAACGCTTCAAATACTTGCTTTTGCTTATCTTCTGGAATTCCAATACCCGTATCTTTTACCGACAAACTCACAACCCCTTCGGACTGAAGTAGTGATTTCTCTTTGAAGATTGCGTCTGGCGGAGCTAGCGCTATCGTAAAGGATACAGTTCCCTCCTCTGGAGTAAACTTAAAAGCGTTTGAAAGTAAGTTTTTTACTACTTGTTCTAATCGGGTTTTGTCCGTGTTAACACAAACGGCTTCTCCGGTCTGATTAATTTCAAAATTTATTTTTTTATCAACTGCGTATTCTTTGAAAAGCATTCGGATATCATCGGCCACAAATTTTAAATCAAATACTTCGTTTTCGAATTCAATTTTTCCAGCTTCAATTTTTGATAAGTCTAGAATTTCATTAATCAGATTTAATAAATCACTTCCCGATTTATGAATGATGGTTGCATGCTCTGTTTGTTTGTCAGAAAGGTTTTTAGTTTTGTTATCTGCTAATAGTTTTGCTAAGATCAAAATACTATTAAGAGGAGTACGTAACTCATGACTCATATTAGCAAGGAAAGCTGATTTGTATTTATTACTTTGTTCTAATTGTTCTGCTTTAAATACTAAACTCAATCTAGCATCTTCAATTTCTACGTTTTGTTGTTGTAATAACTGTGCTTTGTCCTGAAGTTCTATGTTTACTTGTTGAAGTTCCTCTTGTTGTGATTTCATCTCCTCCTCGGATTGACGAAGTAGTTGAGATTGTTTAGTAAGCTCATTATTAATTTTACGAAGTTCTTGTTCTTGATAAACCAACTCATCGGCTTGTTTTCTAGATTCTTCGAGTAATTGAGCGGTAATCAAATTTGCACGTAAGCTAAATAAACTTGCTGCAATGGGTTCAGCCATTTTTTCAAGCATTTCTCTTTTGGCCGAATCAAAAGGTTTTACTGATGCTACCTCAATCGCTCCCACAACTTTTCCACTGGTAATAAGCGGAATGATAATGATGCTACACGATTTCGATTCGCCCATTCCCGTATCTATGGTGAAGTAAGGATCACTTACTTCATTCATTTCAATTATTTTGTTTGAGGCAATGGCTTGTCCAATTAATCCTTCTTTTAATTCGTAGCGTCGACTATTTAAAATTTTGTTGTTGAGTGCATAATATGATCCCAACTGAATATGTAAATCGTTTAGGTCGTCATTATGCAATAGAAAAATGGCGGCTTGTTGTACTTCTAATCTATCAACAATTTTATCAATGATACGATCAAGTAATACATTAAAGTCTTCTTGATTGGCTCTCATGATCTCATTGAGTTCTGAAAGCCCTTCTACCAACCAAGTTCTTCGCGCTTCAATTTCATAAGCCGTTTTCAATTGATTTCTCATTTGTAAGAGCGCATGTCCTTGAACATCGTTTGCCGATAGCGGTTTGTAGGGATGATCGAAGTTGCTTTTACCAATTTCTTCCGCAAACGTGGAGGTTTGTCGAAATCCTTCAACCATAAAACGAAGTGCTTGCATCATTTCGCCAACAGCATTTTTTGGAAATTTCATTTTTAATTCGGGAAGCTCTCCTTGCCCCATACGCATAATTATTCCACGAACAGTAAGTACAGGAACAATAAATGAACGCATTAGAATAAATGCTAAAAATAGAATCGATAGAATAATTAAAATTGCAAAACCAAGCACCATGACCATCAAAGAATTGAAACTATACAACATTTCATCTTGTTGTTTAGCGGCCATCTCTGATCTTTTCTCCATGATGATTCTCAGATCTTCAGTAATTTTTTCTGAACGGGGTATCACTTCTCTCTCTAATATCTCTCCAGCAGAAAACATTTTTAAGGGATCTTGATAATCATCAAAATCACTTAATAATCGCATGATTTGAGTATGGTAAGTAGTTAACTCATGGTATTCATTGAAAATCGAATTCATTTTCGCAATATGGGTGGTGTCTTTCCAATAACCCATTAAGCTATTCATTCTTCCATGTAATTCAATATAGACAGTATTGTTAATATTTCGAAGGCTATCTTTGTCAGCACTATTCGTTGGTAAGTAAACCCAGTTCGTAGTTAACATTTTTGAAGTTGTAACCAAAAGGTTGAACTTTGTCAAAGCTTCCATTGATGGATTTGTATTATTTACTAGATCACTAGTTACATGATGACTTTTTGTGATAGTCATTGTACTAATGAAGGCGTTAATACTTGCTATGGCTATAACAATTAAAAACACGACATAGATCTTTCGGTCTATTTTTCTAAAAGCACTTTTTTGATCCGAGTTCATAGTATTATTGAGCGTTAAAGGCTAACTTAATTAGACTATTACTAATTTTTAGATTTTGTTTTTTGGTAGTATTTTGATTGATTTCAAATCGCATTTGATCGTTTTTCTCTACTAAATTTATACTTGAAAATGAGTTGGGTATCGTTTTTTCATCCGTAATAATTAATAATCCTTCATTTGGAAGATTAGTAATTTCGCTTTCTGTTTTTTTCCATTTCGATTTTGGGATGAACAAAATTTGAGAGCCAATAGCCTCATTTATTTTCGAAATGTTTTTTACTTCAAAATTTTTATCTAAAAATTTTCGACCTTTCACTATTTCATTTAGTTTGTCGGCTATTTCTGTGTCGTTTAATACACAAATTTGAAAAGTTGGTTTGTTTAAATTGGAGCTAGGCCATTCTATTTGTTTTGTAAAATTGTATATGAACA
>JANOAX010000050.1:0-3802 GCA_031411335.1 Bacteroidota bacterium | reverse complement strand
ATTAGATTAATCTAGGTCACATCTCCACCCATCAGAGCAGTCAGCTCCTCATGCATGATTTTCACCATCAATTGTCCAGGAGATACTGAAAGCAATACATCGCGACCAATGGCTTTTTCTTTCACAACATCAGTGAAATGCTTGGCTACCTTATAGTTAACATCGGCATCCAATAAGGCTTTTCGAACTTCTTTTAAAGTCTCGGCCACATTAATTTCACTAATCTTCCCCTGCCCCTTCAGCGTTTTAAACGCCCTCTCGAGTTTATCTGATAAATTTTCGAACATTTTTTCTAGTAATGTGCAAATTTAATGAAAAGGGACTATTCAGAGAAAGGGATAGTTGTAATTAAGTTGATTCTTCAGATAAAATCTATCTTGGAAAATGATTTCTATGCCTTTAAATATGTTCTAAGGACGCGAAATGCGAATAAACACGAAATGCGAAAAGTTGGGTTGGGATTACTTAAAGATTTGTTTATTACGACAATCAAATCCGTGATAATCCAATTTATCCGTGTCATCAGCGTTCTAAAGATTAAACTATAAGCTACAACGAGTAAACATAAGAAATCATAATCATCATAAAAAATCAGTGTGCCATCAATTATTATCGAAAAAAAAATCCCTAAATAACAAAAAACATTACCAACCCATAAACACAAGAAACTCCTAACCACAAAATCATATTTACTTTAAAACGATGCATTGCAATTACGGAAAGCGCAATCCAACTTACATTAATAAATTGTAAGAGGGTAGATTCTGTATTTACGAGTAAAACAGCTTCACTTAAATAAATTAAAAAGTTGAACATCACGCCCACTACTGCAGCAGTGACGATATTTAACAACATTTTTACTTTTTCATTGGTTTGTGTTTTTTCAATAAGATGTACACCCATCAAAATAAAGAGAAAGGAAGGGAGAAAGGTATAATAGGTAGTAGTAAAAAGTCCAATTGTTCCTCCTAAAACAGAAGCATTTCCATGATTGAAACCAGCCATATAACCCACAAAAACCAACACCATAATGAGTGGTCCGGGTGTCGTTTCACCAAGGGCAAGACCATCTATCATTTGCAAAGAGGTTAACCAATGAAATTTTTCTACACCAAACTGTGCAACGTAAGGGAGTACGGCATAAGCACCACCAAAAGTAACGAAAGCAGCTTGTGTAAAAAAGTAGATTAATTTTTTCCAAAAAATAAAATCTTCAGCCATACAGTAAAAGAACAATAGCGGGATCAACCATAATGTAATTCCAATACATAGTTGTTTTAGGAAGCGATTCCAAGTAAATCCAGAATGTGGTAAAACTGTTTTAGAATTGATCACATAAATGGATTCATCCTCCTCTACTTTTTGTTTTGACGTTGGAGTTGCCAACGAAGGAATAAATTTCCTGGCAATAAATGCAATACATATACTTCCTAAGATGATAATAGGAAATGAAATATTCCAAAAATAAATTCCTGCAAAAGCGGTAATTGCAATAATAAAATGTACCGAAGTGAGCAACGATTTTTTTCCGATTTTGAAAAGCGCCAAAATAACAATGGCAACTACTGCAGGTTTTAATCCTGCAAATATCGCATAAACCCAAGGAATGCTTCCATAAAGACT
This sequence comes from Bacteroidota bacterium, assembly GCA_031411335.1. Classification (GTDB taxonomy): domain Bacteria; phylum Bacteroidota; class Bacteroidia; order AKYH767-A; family OLB10; genus JAJTFW01. Next base: position 2,179 of record JANOAX010000050.1, on the reverse strand, counting down.
ATAGACATAGCTTAATCCTAAAAGTATAAACATAGATGGTAAAATGAAAAGTAATCCTGCTATGATACCTCCTCTATTTCCGTGCAATAGCCAGCCCATATAAGTAGCCAATTGCTGTGCTTCGGGGCCTGGTAAGAGCATGCAATAGTTGAGTGCATTCATGAATTTTTTTTCTGAAATCCATTTCTTTTTCTCCACTAAAAACTCATGCATGATGGATATTTGTCCGGCCGGACCACCAAAGCTAATGAAGCCTAATTTGAGCCAAAATTTTAAGGCTTCTTTTAAGCTCGGTTTATTAGGCATATGATTTTTTTTGTAAAACTAAAAAAGAATTAACGATTGTCAAATCGATCGTCTTTCTTGGTCAATTTCAAATCTTGCAAGAGCGAAGATTTTACATTGATCTGGAAAAAATAGTTTTGTTGGAAACCAAAGGGAACCCAATTTAAACTCATCTCCCAGCAATGCAAATTACGATTGATACCGAGAGAAGTATAACTGAAGTCTTTTTGCTCAAAATCGTACCCCGAGTTATAGTTGACTTTCCATGCAGGAGTTAATTGTAAATCGCCACTAAAATTCAACGTTTGCGTAATTTGATCAGGCGCATTTACATCATTTAGGAAAAAGAAATTGTATCCAATGTTTAAACTAAAGGGAATAGAAAAATCGTTGTAAGCATCTCGGTTCTCATTAATCTCATTAAGTTCATCGGAAGTACCTTGCGTGGATTTTAACGGCTTTTTACGAGGAAGAATGCTAAAGTTGATACTGAAGTTTCCTGAATTAAATCGGGCTAATTTATTATTTTCCGACCACTCCGTTTTATTGATTCTAACACCATCATCGTTGATAACATAGGGATCAAAAACTCCAAACATGTTTAAGGAGATTCGATCGATAATAGTGGCTCTTCCACTGATGCTAATGGGCGCCAACCGCAATGAATCAGCAGCGAAATTATAGGAGGTGCTTAATGCTAAACTTTCTAGTAATTTCACCTTTTTAAAAGTTTCTGCCGTATCACTTTTTTGACGCACTTTCATTTCAAAATTATTGTCAAGAGAGAAATTCATTAATGATGATTTCCCAGCTCCTGGTCCACCAAAAATGGCACCTTCAAATACAGAGTATTTCTGTAAGGTACCAATAGAATCACTTTGTACTTCCTTATAATACCCATACTGCTTTTCGCTAAAATCAGGACGCCATGAAAAACCAATGGTAGGTGTCATCACGTGACGAAAAGCTGCAATTTTTCCTTTTTTAAATTGAAGCATTCCATAAATACGTGTGTTTATATTGGTACTAAATGCAAAATCGCGAGCTGCTTTAAATCCATCCACAGTATCTACATCAATCGTATTTGTTTCAGCATCCCATTCTTTGTGAATCGTTTTTAAATACCATTTTTCATTATAAGTAATACCTGGACTCACCGTAAAATATTTTGCAACAGTAAAAGAAGTACTGATTGGAACACTGTGTTGAATGCCGTATCTAAACTGTTCTAAAGATTCTTTTTTGAAAAGCAATGTGTCTTTCGTGCTGATGGAATTAATGAAAGAAGTAGTTAGTCCAACTCCAATTTTCTCATACCATTTTTGTTCTCCTATCGCTAGCTTTCTTTTAAGTGGAGTACGTCGAGCTACGTTAAATGTTGCTGAAGGCAAACTCAAATTAATGTCTCGTGTTTGATTGTTTTGACTATGTGATAAGCTTACACTTAGGTTGATGGGCTTTCCTGTCCAAGCTTTTGACCAAGCTATTGATGAAGTAAATGTATTTGTTAAAAAATTAGTTGCATTGGTTAAATTATATTGGTAAAAAGTGGCACTTCCAGCGTTTACATTTGCAGTGAAGCTCGTTCCAGGATGTGATTTAGCATCTTGCATATGATTCCATCTTATGAAAAAAGATTTTTCCAAACTATAATCTGGAAATTCAGGTCGACTCACTTTTGTATTCGAATAATTCAACGACATATTCCCATTAAAGCGATACTTCCAAGCATAATTGGAATAAGCATTTCCACGCCAGCTTCCTTTAGAATAAATATCACCTGTTAAAGCTAAATCGAAATGGTCATTTAATCCGAGATAATATCCTCCGTTCTTTAAAAAGAAACCTAACTGTTGCGACTCACCGTACTGTGGAAATAGAATTCCGGAAGCTC
>JANOAX010000049.1:0-10140 GCA_031411335.1 Bacteroidota bacterium | reverse complement strand
ATCTCAACAAAAAAAATAGCGTCGTAATTATTTTTACTGCAATTCATGCAGGTTCTTATTCCTGCGTCTTTATGGCATTACCTCTGTGAACATGATGATTCAGAAGATTGCCATGTCAATTCTGATGTTACTAGTATTACTGAACAACATCAACATTGTTTAGTACTTGAATTATCTTTACCTGCTATTTTTCATCAGGAGAATAATTTTAATTTGAATCCAATTGCTTTTCGTTTTTCTCAAATTACTTTCTTTGAAATTGATAGTATCCAACATCCATTTTTTAAAAGTGATGGACGTGGACCTCCTGTAATCATTTAAGATTAATTTTTTATGCTGATGGATTCAGCGTAATGCTCTCTTAATTCTCATTTTTTTACTGTAAAGAAGTAGTATGCATAGAATAATATGCTTGCTTTTATTATTCATTTCTATGAATAGTAAAGCACAAACGAATTGTATTTATCGAATTTCAGGGAAGGTGATCGATGCACAATCGAAAACAACTTTACCTTTTGCCAGAGTGGAATTGATGCCCGCTGGAAAAATTGTAGTGTGTAATGAAAATGGCGAATTTGTTTTCAATGAGCTTTGTGCTGGTGATGTTGAATTAAAATCTTACTATATCGGATTTGACACATTGATTCAATCTATCTCCCTCCAAAAAAATATGGAAGTGAAATTGAGATTGATGACTGCCTCCAAAGAATTGAAGCAAACTGAAGTAGTCGCGGAACATATTGAAGGCAAAAGTACCCAACTGAAAGATTCTGTTTCGCAAATTGAAATGCGGAAAAGCGCAGGGCTAAGTTTGACTTCTTATTTGAAGAACGTAACAGGAGTTACTGGAATGTCGACCGGTTCTTCCATCGTAAAACCAGTTATACATGGAATGCATAGCCAACGTATAATCATTATGAATGCCGGAATTCGCCAGGAAGGTCAACAATGGGGAACAGAACATGCACCTGAGATTGATCCTTATGTTGCCAATAAGTTGCAAGTGATTAAAGGAGTTTCCTCCATTCAATATGGTGCCGATGCAATCGCAGGCGTGATCATTGTAGAGCCGCGCAAATTACGTCATGAGCCTGGTTTGAATGCGGAATTAAACTTAGCCGGATTTTCTAACGGTCGGCAAGGTGTCGTCTCAGGATTAGTAGAACAACATCTTGGAAAATTTTACGATCTCTGTTGGCGATTGCAAGGAACTTTGAAGAAATCGGGCAATGTGAATACGCCCGATGTGTATTTGGAAAATACAGGTTTTGAAGAAGTGAACTGGAGTGCGAGTTTAGGATTGGAAAGAAAACGTTTCGGAGTGGAAACTTTCTTTAGTCAATTTAAAACGACCATCGGAATTTTTAGAGGAGCTCATATTGGAAATGTGAGCGACCTCACACGCATTATTCAATCGGGAGAAACGATAACGGATGATCGCTTTACGTACATGATCTCCAATCCCCGACAAGAAATCTTGCATTATTTATTTTCTACAAAAGCTTGGTGGACGATAACAAATGTTGGTAAGTTGAATTTGTTATATGGATATCAATACAACCAACGTGTAGAATACGATCGCTTTCGACCTTTGAATGATTCCATCGCAGCATTGAATCGCCCAGAACTTCAATTGGAATTGTTTACACATACTGCAGATTTGAATTTGGAGACTAGATATTATAAGGGATTTACAGGGAATGTAGGCTTGTCGGGAATGATCCAAGATAATCAATACAGCGGCCTTCGATTTTTTGTTCCGAATTATCAATTGTATAACGGTGGTGCCTATGGGCTCGTGAAGTGGAGAGGGAATAGAGTAGAGGTAGAGTCAGGATTACGTTATGATCGAAAAACGGAATCTGTTTATCGGAATATCAACAATGAAGTAATTCAAAACGATTATCAGTTTAATACACTCGGTTGGTCGGCAGGAATTTTATTTAAGCAAGATTCTGTTTTTTCTTGGAGATTGAATTCAGGCAGAACCCAACGTACGCCTAGCATCAACGAGTGGTTTAGCAATGGACTACATCATGGTGCTGCGAGTTTTGAAATTGGTGATACTACCCTCGGAATGGAAAAGGCATGGAATATAAATGCCGTGATGAATATTCAAACAAAACGATTGGCAATAGAAATGAATTTATTTTACATGTATATTCAAGATTATATTTACCTGGTGCCAACAGCGAAACCTGTCCTAACCGTAAATGGAGCTTTTCCTTCGTTTGCGTATCAACACGTGGATGCCGGATTCAAAGGAATTGATTTTTCGTTCAATTGGCAAATGACTCCTCGACTCAATCTTATCTCTAAAAGTAGTTTGGTGTATGCATGGAATTTTACACAAAAGCGATTTTTGGAATTAATTCCAGCTCCTCAATTTGATCAATTGCTGAGCTATCAATTTAAAGATAACGATCGTCGAAAAGAACAGAGTATTGGAGTTTCTGTCTTGCGTGTATTGAAGCAATTCCGGTTTGTGGACGGAAGTGATTTTATTCCACCACCAAAAGCATATACCTTAATTGGATTTGAAGCCGCCACCACTTTCATGCTAAATCATCAGCCATTCATTGTGGGATTATCAATGAGTAATTTGTTGAATACAAAGTATCGCGATTATCTCAATCGCTTCCGTTATTATACCGATGAGATGGGAAGAAATATTTCGGTAAAAATAAAGATTCCAATGTCATTTAAAACAGGAGCTCATTCACATGAACATCCTGAAATCGAAAAAAATTAAATTAACTTATAAAGCAAAATTCAAAATGAATACTAAATCAATAAAAATTATAATTTCATTGTTCTTTATTTCTATCATTTATTCTTGTAAAAAAGATAAAACCAACGAGCCAATTCCAATCAATCAATCGGAATTAATTACCAAAGTGCAATTGATTTTTACCGATTCAATCACAAATAGTATTGTTCATACAGCTACTTTTTCTGATTTGGATGGTCCAGGTGGAAATGCAGCTACAATAGATTCCATTTTATTATCAAGCAGCACGACCTATTACATGGATATTCTTGTATTAGACGAAACCAAAACCCCTGTGGATACCATTTCAAATGAAGTATTGGAAGAAGGGGACGTTCATTTATTTGTTTTTTCTCCAAATCCCACTTCAAACTTTCTTGAAACGATCTTGTTAGATTTAGACAGCAATTTTAAACCAATTGGACTTTCATCCATCTTAAAAACTTCCGCAGCAGGAGTGGGGACATATTCAGTGGAATTGCGACATTTCACTTCAGCTCAAGCGAAGGCAGATAATTTAGTTTATGATACCGATATTTCAATATTATTTAATGTTCGGTTGCAATAAATTATTTTGATATAATTAACTTAGTAAAAAAATTGAATCGATTAAAATGATAAAACGAATTGTAATACTAATTCTACTGCTAATTCCTTCTATTGGAAAATCACAAACCCTCTATTTTCCTCCACTTATCGGAAGTACATGGGATACACTTTCTCCAGCTTCTCTAGGATGGTGTGAGCCCCAAATTGATTCTTTGCTTGATTATTTAGAAGCTAAAAATTCAAAAGCATTTATTTTATTGAAGGATGGAAAAATTGTGATCGAAAAATATTTCGGAACCTTCACCATGGATAGTGCATGGTACTGGGCTTCGGCGGGGAAAACATTAACCGGATTTACGGTGGGCATTGCTCAGCAAGAAGGATTTCTTTCTATTCAAGATACTACTTCTGATTACCTGGGTACAGGTTGGACCGTTTGTCCGCCACTCAAGGAAGATAAAATCACCATTCGAAATCAACTCACCATGACCTCTGGTCTCGATGATGGTGTTCCTGATCATTATTGTACACTCGATACTTGTTTGCAATACCTAGCAGATGCGGGGACACGTTGGGCATATCATAACGGTCCTTATACTTTACTCGATAGCGTCATTGAATCTGCAACAGGACAATCATTGAATAGTTATTTCACTCAGAAAGTGAAGAATCCCACAGGAATGACTGGAGCATTTTTTCCGAGTGGATACAACAATGTGTTCTTCAGTAAACCACGAAGCATGGCGCGATTTGGATTGCTCATGTTGAATCAAGGAAATTGGAATGGAAGCCAAATTTTAACTGACACCAATTATTTTCAGCAAATGGTGAATAGCTCACAAACATTAAATCCTTCTTATGGTTATTTAACTTGGCTCAATGGTAAATCCTTTTTCATGGTTCCCGGATTGCAGTTTAACTTTCCAGGTTCATTCAGTCCAAATGCACCGAGCGATATGATTGCAGCTCTAGGGAAAGATGGACAAATCATCAATATTGTGCCTTCTCAAAATTTGGTATATATTCGAATGGGAAATGCTCCTGGAGCCGGCGAGGTGCCTATTACTTTTAATGATACTGTATGGATTAAATTGAATGAAGTAATGTGCAATACTACTTCACTCTCCAGTTTGACTTCAGACGTAGCGTTTTCTTTTTCGCCTAATCCATTTCATGATGTAGTTACGATTCAAAACAAAACGCATGGGAGAGTAGAGGTGATCTTGATGAATGTAACCGGAAAGAGTATGTTTTCAACGTTTTTCAGTGATGCAGAATTTGAATTGAATTGGAGTACTTTCTCAAATGGAATGTACCTACTGAAAGTAATTTCAAATGATGGGAAATCGTTAGTAAAACGTATTGTTAAGAATTGAGATTGAAAGACCAATGAATGAAGGATTCTTGATAAGTAATATTTGATTTTAAAATTGATTTTAATTGAGTAAGATGATTTATTTTGCTGTTTAAACAGAACTTATTACTTTAGTAAAATTAAATTCAAACTTTATACCTGATCATGATGAAATCACTGTTGTTTATTGTTGGATTTCTTTTTTGGCAAATTCAAGTGGATGCCCAGTGTAAGAAAATTTATTCTTTTGATCCCGATCAATTCGGTGGACCTTCCACTACCATCGAGTTCAATGGTAAATTAGTCTTTAGCGCTTTTGATCCCGCATATGGTCGTGAACTTTGGTGTACGGATGGTACCGAGAGTGGCACCTATATGATAAAAGATATCTGGGCAGGTACGAGTAGTGGAATGGGGGATTATTTTACATATACCGCTTTTGTACATAATAATATTCTTTATTTCAGAGGCGACAATGGTGTACATGGTGTGGAGTTATGGAGAAGTGATGGAACAGATGTCGGAACGTATATGATCAGTGATATTAATCCGGGTCCTTCAAGCTCTGGCCCTGGTGAATTGGCTGGAGTCGATTCCATCGTATATTTTACAGCGAACACTGGAAGCCAACTTTGGCGAACGAATGGTACGCCTCAAGGAACCTATTCATTGATGAGCTTTAATGTAGTTCGTGGACTTTATGGGTTTAATGGGAAACTATATTTTTCTGCCGATCAAAATAATACAGGTGAAGAACTATGGAGAAGTAATGGCACTGTAAATGGAACTTTTTTATTGAAAGACTTAAACGGCGTTGTAGGAGCATCGCTCCCGTGTAATTTTTATAAAACCAACAGCACACTTTTTTTTACAGCGGTTACCAATGATGGTTGGGAACTGTGGAAAACAGATGGAACGAATTCAGGAACTGTAATGGTAAAAGATATTTTCCCTGGCGGTGACAATGGAGTAATGGATAGTTATTCAGAAAAGTATTTTACGCATTTAGGCGATACTCTTTATTTCGCAGCGAAGGATAATAATAGTGGTTATCAGCTTTGGCGATCCGATGGTACGGGAGTAGGTACAGTATCAATTTCCAATGTTCCAAATGGTATTTTATTGACCAGCCCATTTTCAATTGTGGAAGGTAAGGTAGCTTTTTATAGTTTTTATTCAGATCGTTTTTGGATGTATTCACCGAGTTTGGATTCATCTTATTTAACCAATTATCCTGCATTCTATGCGCTGAACTTATATCCTAAAAAATATTTGTTTTTTGGTTCGAATTTATTTTATGCTACGAAGGATACATTGTACGGGGCTGAAGTATGGGTATCGGATGGTGCGAGTCCCTCTAAGCTTTTGCAGGAAACACATTTAATTAATAATTGGTATCCAGGAATACCTCTTGGATTTAATTCGATATTGGGTACTGTAGGAAGTAAATTAATTTTATCGCAAGCCCGGAATCCCTATGATGTGAGAATTCCATTTTTCGTTTATGATACGTTAACTGCCAATACCTGTTTTCCCCCGTCTGTTATTGTAGGCGTTCCCGTTACAAGTACAACCATGCATTTGGTATGGAATCGAGTGGAAGAGACAACAACTTATCAAATTCGATATAAGAAGTCGACCGACCTTACTTGGACCCTTGACTCTACTCAAAAAAGTTATTACTTTTTGAATAATCTAGACAGTTCAGCAATTTACAATTTTCAGTTAACGACGAATTGCTCTGGAGTAACTTCAGCATGGTCCGATACTATTTTATATCAACCAACTTTTTTAGGAAACAACAATAATTATTTAAATCTATTGGCGGAAAGAGAAGAGGATTCTACCACGGTTCGACTCTATTGGTTAAAAACAAATCTAATTACTAAGGTTCAGTTTCGATATCGTCCTTATGGCACCACTAATTGGACTTATTCCATAAGCAACAATGGTTACAAACGATTAACCGGTCTTACTCCCAACACATTTTATGAATATACTTATCGTGAAGAAATCAACGGCACATGGAACACTTGGTACTTCGGTTCTTTTTACTTTAACACTTCGGGAAGCATCAGTACTTCTATCGATGAACCAACAACCGATCTAGGAATATTTATTTTCCCCAATCCTACATCCGATCTCCTTCACATCAAATTCTCCGATCAAAAAAATTATCAATTGAAATTATTGGATCTTGCAGGTCGCATGCTAAAAGTTTACGATAACCTAAACACCGCAATACAAATTTCAACTAGTAGTTTAAGTAGTGGAATTTATCTCCTGCAATTTACTAACCAAGAAGGAATTATTTGTACACAAAGAGTGGTCGTTAATTAATAATTGATGGGCCCTACCTATGCTAAAGCTACGGTAGGCAGGCACTGATTTATTATGATGATTATGATTTTTTATGATTTCTCCGCGCCCGCCGCGCCTACCTTGCGTTCCCCGCGGTTAAGTTGTCAGTACTTTAAGAGTTAGAATTCTATCTTCGTGAATTCGTGTATTCGCGTATCAGCGAATTCGTAATTCGTAATTCGTACATTCGTATCGATTCGTAATTCGTATCCTTACCCAGTAAATATTTTCTATTCACTATTTACTAAACTCTTCCCTAAATACTCATACTGCTCCATCGAATTATACGCTTGCACTGAAATTCTCAATAGCAACTTGGGATTATTCTTATTAAAATTAAATACCGGAACTTGAATTTTGTATTCATCCATGATTCTCTGTTTTAACGGTGTAGTCATGTTGAAAAATTTGGATGGTGTTTCAGGATTATTTTGCACCGGAATACTCGCCAAATGTCCAATCATGGAATCAGGAGTAGGGATTTCAATTTTTAATTTTTCGCAAATTAATTTTCTTGCGGCCAAACAAAGTTCTCGGTTGTTTTTTCTTAACTGTTGCCAAGTCCCAAAAATAGTTTCCATGAATTGGATGCTATCCTTTATGAGTAAATAGGAGCTATAATCATCCGTACCCGGCCATGCAAACTGTGCACTCCAATGCGCATCCGTACCCTCATATAAATCGTTGTAATGCGAAATTTGTAAGGGACGAATTTTATGTTGTTTGTCTTTTCGAACATGCATCAATGCAGATCCGCGCGGACTACAAATCCATTTATGACCATTGCCAATGTAATAACTGGCTCCAAGTGCGTCTATGTTCAAATCAATCATGCCAGGCGCATGAGCTCCATCAATGAGTACTTCAATTCCTCTGGATTCTAACGCTTGTGTTAATTTTTCAACAGGAAAAATAATTCCGGTAGCGGAAGTGATATGATCTAACATCACCAACTTTGTTTTGGACGTGACCAAATTTAAAATGGCATTGGTAATTTCATCTTCACTTGAAATTGGAAATGGAATTTCAGCAATTACCAATTTGCATTTTTGTTTTTCGGCATAATGCCTTAATACATTCACGCAAGCACCATAAGCATGACTATGTGTCAACAATTCATCTCCTGCTTCAAAGGAAAGTGAATTCAAAATGGTATTCGCTCCTGAAGTAGTGTTTTTCATCAACACTAAATCATTGGCATTACATCCTACAAATTGAGCTAAAGCATTTTTGTTTTCCATATAGCGCGCTTCAAAATCCGTTACCAATTCTTGGATAGGATCCAGCTCGGTACGATGTTTAATTTCCGTTTGCAAATCAAGAATAGCCGTCGGACAAGATCCAAAGGATCCATGATTTAAGAAAACAATATTTTTATCGTGATTCCAATGTTTTTCATGAATGGAGTAGGGTGGAAGTTTTGTCATGTTTTTTTCAATTAAATCAAAGATAGTCGGATTTTAAATATATGTTTTATTGAGACTTTTCGGTGGATTATGCTTTATGGAACCTACCTACACTAAAGTTCCGGCAGGCAGGCACGGATTTTTTATGATGGTCATGATTTGTTATGATAGAATAGAACGCGGATGAAGCGGATTGAAAAGATTTTCACGGATTTACTTGCGAAAACCACTGGTAACGCTGCTACCGTTGCTTGCCGCTGCTATCGTTGCGTTTAAATTCGTTATCTTTGTCGATAATAAATACTCCCTTCCCCTTGTCAGATCTTAACCTTGTCGTTTCCACTTATGCCGGACTCGAGGACATCCTCGCCGAAGAAATTCATGCTCTCGGTGGACGTGAAATTGAAGTGCATACACGTGCTGTTTCTTGTATTGGCGATAAAGGCTTTATGTACAAGGCGAATTTTTCTTTGCGTACTGCCTTAAAGGTGATGGTGAAGCTATCTTCTTTTCCAATGCATACCGTAGTGGATTTGTACGACGGTGTAGCAGCGGTTGATTGGACCCAGTACATGAAACTAGAGCAAACTTTTGCGGTTCGTTGTATCTTGAATTCTGATCTCTTCGATAATAATTTGTATCCCGCATTGAAAGCAAAGGATGCCATCGCCGATCAATTCCGCAAGAATCAAGGTTCACGTCCAAACGTAGAAAAGAATGATCCCGATTTAGAAGTGGTCGTTTTTATTTCTGGTGAAAAATGTCAGTTGCTTATTAATTCTTCGGGTACATCGTTGCATCAACGTGGTTATCGAAAAGAAGTAGATAAAGCACCGCTGAGTGAAGTGATGGCAGCTGGAATTATTATGTTGAGCGGATGGGAACCCCATATTCCATTAATCGATTTTATGTGCGGTTCGGGAACGATTCCCATTGAAGCAGCATTGATAGCAGCTAGAATCCCGCCAGGAACTTTTCGTAAGTCTTTCGCTTTTGAAAAGTGGCTCGACTTCGACGAAGAATTGTTTAAACTTATTCGTGAAAAGCAATTGGAAAGAATTGTAGAATCGGAAGTAAAAATTTATGCAAATGAATTGAACCGTTATGTGTTTTTGAAAGCCATCGAAAATGTGGAGTCAGCAGGTGTAGAGGATATGGTGAAATTATCATGTGGCGATTTCCGCGATTTTGAACACGAAGAAAAGAGAGCTTTTATTATCATCAATCCACCCTACGGTGAGAAATTGGAAGTGGATGATTTAGAAAAATTATATGCAGCGTTAGGTGAAAGATTAAAGCATCATTACGCTGGATGTAAAGCGTGGATCTTTACGGGTAGTCCTGAAGGTGCTAAAGCAATTGGTTTGCGCCCTAATCGTAAGATGAAGCTCTTTAACGGACCACTTGAATGTCGTTTGTTGGGCTATGATTTGTTCGAAGGTAAAAAGAGCGAGCGCTATTTGAAAAATCAAGTGAGAGAAGAGAAAGAAGATCATCAAGATAAAGAAGATATTCAAAGTGCTGAAGAATAATATTTGATTTACCCTCCCAAAAATACCATCCCAATATTTATCGCATTCGCGTTAAAGCTAAACGTAAAGTGAATCAAAAGTTTGTTGATAGTTTTATATTCAAATAGAACTTATAACCTTGCCATTTATGGCGAGGTTATAAGAATCCACCTCCCTAAAATAAGCCCG
>JANOAX010000048.1:0-8257 GCA_031411335.1 Bacteroidota bacterium | reverse complement strand
CCATCCACCGATCTTGCTTTTTGTTCTGTTACCACCAATTTATTATATAAAGTTGATTTTTCAGAAAACAACATTGTCATGAATAAATCCAAAGCTACTGTTTCTGTATTCTTATCGGTATAAGCGGGTGCTTTGTAATTCAAAGAAACTACAGGTGGAAATTTTGCTTTTTGAATATGTGAATAACGCGTTTCATTTTGTTTAGGCTCGGGTGGAACTGGACTTACATAGTCTCCTTTTTTCCAAGAACCAAAATATTGTTCAGCCAATTGATTTACTTTCTCCGCTGTTACATCTCCCACCACAATGATGGTTGCATATTCTGGACGATAAAATCGCTTGAAGAATTCCATGCTGTATTCGTACTGATTTGGCATATCCACAACATCTTTAAAAAAGCCCATGGTGGTATGCTTGTAAGTGTGTGATGTAAACGCTACATCGTTCATCTTTTCGTCCATTTGTGAATAGGGACTTGCCGAATTTTTCGTGTACTCCCCTTTCACAGCTCCAGCTTCAGTTTTAAAGTCTTGAATAGAATATTTAAGATTCATGAAACGATCTGCTTCCAACTCAAACATTTTTTCCAATTTTTGCGCATTGCCTGTCATGTGGTAAACTGTTCTGTCGAGCCATGTGTTTGCATTGGCACTTGCTCCAGTGGCCTTTAAAGCATCGCTGTATTGCTCTTTCGAATATTTTTCAGTGCCTCTAAACATCATGTGTTCGAAGAAATGGGCGAAGCCCGTTTTTCCTTCTTCAATTTCATCACGAGAACCTACACGCACTACGATGTAAAAAGCCGCTAATCCTGGACTATCATACGGCACCGTAACCACGTTGAGTCCATTGGCCATTTTATGTTGTAGAATTGGGTAAGGTAAAATTTTCTTGGGTGTTGAATTGGCATCAACTCCTGCCCATGTTGTTTGCAACATGCAGATAATCGCAAGGAGTAAAACTTTTAATTTTTTCATTATTTATTATTTATTTTATGAATTAAACTGGCAATTTTAAGGATAAGAATTCAGCCCAATAGTGTCACCCATTCTGGGTTATGTTCTAATTAATTTTTCTTTTTTTATAATAATTCCATCCCTTCGGGATTTTATTATGTTAAATCGAACACTGCTTCATTAATTGATGCAATTGATGGTTTAAAATTTTAATATTCTTCTATTTAATAATTCTGTTATCACTAAAGATTTTGTTTTGTTAAATCGAACACTATTTCAATAATTGATTCACTTAAAGGTTTAAAATTTTAATATTCTTCATTTTAATAATTCTATCATCTTCTTCGGGCTTGATTTCTAAAAATGGGTCAAATCTTTATTGATTTACGAATATAACAAAGACGATAGTTGATAGGAGGAGAATTCGACCATCTCCCCGAAACGAACGACCAAAATAAATTTAGGGTAATGAAATTACGTCAACATGCCACCGTCCACATTCAATACTTGTCCAGTGATGTAGGATGACATATCGCTCGCTAAAAAGACAACAGCTTGCGCAACATCTTCAGGTGTTCCACCACGTTTTAATGGAATTTGTTCACGCCATTGTTGTACCATCTCGGGTGCTAATGCTGCTGTCATTTCCGTTTCAATAAAACCTGGAGCGATGGCATTACAACGGATATTTCTGGAGCCTAATTCGAGGGCAACGGATTTTGTGAACCCAATCATCCCTGCTTTTGAGGCCGCATAATTAGCTTGACCCGCATTTCCTTTAACACCCACAACGGAAGAAATATTGATAATACTTCCTTTTCTGGCTTTCAACATAGGACGTTGGCAAGCTTTAGTAATGTTAAATGCAGATTTTAAATTGGTGCGAATCACCTCATCAAATTGCTCTTCCGACATTCTCATCAATAAATTATCGCGAGTAATTCCAGCATTGTTCACAACTACTTCTAAAGAACCAAAATCAGCTATAATATTGGTAATTAGCTCATCAGCAGCAGAAAATTCAGATGCATCCGATTTATAGCCTTTCGCTTTAACGCCCATTGATTGTAGTTCTTTTTCCAATTCTTGGGCTTTTTCAGGAGATGAAAGGTATGTAAATGCCACATTAGCACCGTTTTGAGCCAATACCAATGCGATACCTCTGCCGATACCACGTGAAGCGCCTGTAATAAGCGCATTAGTTCCATTTAGAAGTTTAATCATGACTTTATACTTGGAGTATTGAAATTATTAGGTTTATTTTGCCAAAGATATATAAGCAACCAAATTAAACTAGATATGAAAAAAATTCTTGCCATTGCGGTTATCATGATAACCAGCCTTTCTTCTGCCCAGGCACAAGAAGGAATTCGTTTAGGTGCTAAGGGATCCTTCTTTTCCACTTGGCTCTTTAACAAAAACGTTTCTGATCAGAACGGTAGCTTGGACTACGCTTCTTCTTTCAGTCCAACATTCGGAGTACAAGCCATTTTCATGTTTAAAGAAACGTATGGTTTAAGTGCTGAAATAGTATATGCCTCTCATAAGCAAAAGTATGATGGATATTATGGAAATGAAGACAATGCATTTACCAATGAAATTAAGTTAAGTTATATTGATATTCCAATTTTATTTCGAGTTTCATCGACTAAAGGGCCTTATTTTGAAATTGGACCTCAGATATCTCTCTTAACAGGAGCTAAGGAGACTTTTGAATTTGAAGATTCATCAATTGGAAGTTATAGCGATAAAGACGTTAAAGATGATTTTAATGGATTTGGAGTTGCTGGAGTATTGAGCTTTGGTATCGATATCAAATTAACAGACATGATCAATTTAACCACGGGACTTCGTTTTGGGTATATGTTTACTGATGCAACAACTGAGTATACTGCGGCTGAGATTGCTGCTTTAGATGATGAAAAATCTAGCTTAGTATCTGGGGCTTCACATTACGAAGCTCAACATTCTTTAGGTGATCCTAGAAATAAATTAGATTACCAAAAATCAAGTCGTGCTTTCGGTGGACTTCAAATTGGAATTCAATTTATGTTAGATAAGAAATAATATCAGTATTAATTGGAATTAAAAAGAGGCTATCTCCTACTGGTGACAGCCTCTTTCATTTTAATGTATTTTATCAACTAGAAATAACTACTAAATCCAAATTGAATCACAATGGTTCAGATGGGGTCATTGTCCAAAAAATCCCTTTCACTTTCAAATCTAGAGTTGAATCATGACTTTATACTTGGAGTATTGAAATTATTAAGTTTATTTTACCAAAGATATATAACCAACCAAATTAAACTAGATATGAAAAAAAATCTTGTCATTGCGGTTATCGTGATAATCAGCCTTTCCTCTGCCCAGGCACAAGAAGGAATTCGTTTAGGTGCAAAAGGATCATTCTTTTACACTGGGCTATTTAACAAAAATGTTTCTGATCAAAATGCTAGCCTAGACTATGCAGCTTCTTTCAGTCCTACATTCGGTGTACAAGCCATCTTTATGTTTAAAGAAACTTATGGCTTAAGTGCTGAAATAATTTATGCTTCTCATAAGCAAAAGTATGATGGATATTTTGGAGATGAGAATAATACTTTCTCGAACGAAATCAAATTAAGCTATATCGATATTCCAATTTTATTTCGTGTATCATCACCTAAAGGACCATACTTTGAAATTGGGCCTCAAATTTCCTTATTAACAGATGCTAAAGAAACTTTTGAATTTAAGAATAACCCATTAAATTATAGCGACAGAGATGCAAAAGATGATTTTGCTGGTTTTGGAGTAGCTGGCGTTTTAGGATTTGGAATCGATACTAAATTAACAGACATGATTAATTTAACTACAGGTCTTCGTTTTGGTTATATGTTTACTGATGCAACTACAGAATACACACAGGCAGAAATTGATGCCTTGGATGATTCTGAAACAGCTAGTTTGGTGTCCGTGGCTTCGCACTACGAAGCAGAACACTCCTTATTGGATTATAGAAATAAATTGGATTATCAAAAATCAAGTCGTGCTTACTTTGGACTTCAAATTGGAATTCAATTTATGTTGGATAAGAAATAAGATCAATAAGGATTGGAATTTAAAAGAGGCTGTCTCCTACTGATGACAGCCTCTTTATTTTTAAAGTATTTTTTCAATTAGAAATAACTACTAAATCCAAATTGAATTACATTGGTTCTGCTTGGGTCATTGTCTAACAAATCATGTTCACTTTCAAATCTAAAGTTGAAGCGAATTACTGTTGTTCCTGTTGGGCGCAGGGAGATGGAAGGTACAATCGCATAAAAATCATCCCCAATATTGGTATTGGTTTCCTTGAACTTCCCAACGTTAAAATCAGCATATTCACCTCTTACTCCAATGTTTAATTTAGCATTTTCCCATCCACATATTTTTCTTTGTAAAATGGTGCAAACAATATCAGTATACGCACCCCATTGTTCTTCCCCATATTGTTGTGTGAATGTAGATGGTACATCAACCATTACTTGTGCATATTCACCCGTAATATTGACTCTGTTTTTAAATAATGTAGTGTTAAAATCAACAGCAAAAACGGACGCGCTTCGTTTATTATCAATCACCAACCCATCTTCTTTCCACTTATTATAAACACCGGTCATATAGCTTACTCCTATTTCACCAATTTTTCTATTTCTGATGGCAATTTTCCCTGTATATAATGGAAGTCCACTGTTACTTTCTTCAAACTTATCTGGATTTCCTTTTCCAGCATGTAAAGAGGTGCGGCCTTCATCGTTGTCAATTACTTTATCATCAAATCCGTTAGTCAAATAAAATTCATAACCCAGTACCCATTGATGAGAAAAATATTTTCCATGAATTCCCATTCCCACATTGCTCAAAGTAGAAGGAATAATACGTGTCGCGCTTTTCGGTCGATCAATAAAATCCCATCTTGGACCATCATGATTTTGATTAAAACTGCCAATTGGATTCATGATGATTCCCCCTCTTAAATTAAGTAATGGATGAAATTCTAAATCCATAGCACAATATTCAAGGTTTATTTCTTTGGTACCATCTTCGAATTCTAATTCGGAAAAGAATTTTATTCTTTTAGCAATCGTGCTCGAAAAGAACAGTGTCATTCTTCTCATTTGAAAAGAAAATCCATCATCTACTCCATCTGTGGCCGCATATTGAGTGTTCGCTTCTAAATAACCACCAATGGCCACTGGAAGTTTGGCTATGGTGAGGAATGGACGATTGTATACCGCATCCATACTAAGTTTTTGATAGATGGTGTCGGTAGGAATTCGTTTGATTAAATTGGTATCAGATTGTGCACTTACTAAGAATGCATTTATACTGAACAATAGAATGAATAAATTACGATAAATGGATATAGATATTTTCATGGTTACTTGTTACTTTATACTTTTTTAAATCGGTTTCTGCAGGTGGATTTTGTACTTTTCCTAAATTGCTAAACTCACTTCCATGGCAAGGACAGATTAAAAAATCGCCTTGTGGATTTAGTTCACAACTATTGTGCGTGCATTCCATGTACAAAGCGGAATAAGTGTCGTCGCTGAGTTTATAAATGGAAATAGGAAAATTCAGTTTTTCATTTTTCACCAATACATACTTTCTTGGCTTCGAGATTCCGTTTTTCACTTCAAAAAATTCACTTTTCTTAATCGCAATTTGGTTGTTTTCCAAAGTAGTGGTCGCATAATAATTTCCTGCGCAAGATTCTAGCAATCCACCCATCAGGAATCCACCTAAACATATTTTGCCGCATTGATGAATAAATTCTTTTCTTTCCATTTTATAAAGATTCTAAAAATTCAAGTAAAGCCTGCTTATCGGATGCATTTATTTGATTATAGAGCGCTCTACTCGTACTCCCCTCTCCTCCATGTAATAAAATTGCTTGAGAGAAATTATGGGCTCTGCCATCATGCATCAAAAACATCTGACCACCTTGTGAAGAAGCTGACAACCCGATTCCCCATAAAGGTGTTGTTCTCCATTCTGATACTAAGGCTGAACCTTCAGTGTAATTGTCATTC
The DNA here is from genome assembly GCA_031411335.1 of Bacteroidota bacterium. GTDB lineage: Bacteria > Bacteroidota > Bacteroidia > AKYH767-A > OLB10 > JAJTFW01. The sequence goes on along the minus strand of JANOAX010000048.1, from coordinate 2,238 downwards.
AAATCTGGACCCATATCATGTAGTAATAAATCAGTGTAAGGAAAAAATTCTTGATAGCTAAGCGGGGTGATGTTCGAAAAACCAGTTCTTAAGGATTGCTTATGACAATTTTCACAACCAATTTGCATGAAGACTTCTTTTCCTCTTATCACGATGGGATCTTCTTGATTTCTTTGGATGGGAGCTTGCAATGTTTGTAAATAAAAGACCGTAGCATTGATGCTTAGATCACTTATTTCAGGATCGTTAATGGGAGATGAATTCAATCCCTCTATATAATTGAATGGTGCATTCGGTATATAAGAAGAAGTAATTCCCATGTCGTTATTGAAAGCTCCTACAGTTTGTTGATGCAAATTATAGGTACTCGCTTTACGACCAAAACGACAGATGTATTTGCCATTTTGAGAAACAGCATTTGAAGATGGAACTACCCAGTCAGGAATGATACTCCAATTCGGTACACCAGAAATACCATCTCCATTGGCGTCATTAGGATCCGACATGGCTAAAATATCTTGATCAGAAACCAATTCTAAGAATCCTACTCCTGAAGCAATGGGAGCAATAAATCTTGATGATGTGGCTCCGGCAGGAATAAGTTCACCCAAATGGCCAGGAATAGCTCGGTGTTGGATTTGCGGCGCCCCAAACTCTAAATAGAAATTACCTGTGGTATCACTTTGTCCAAAGCGTGTTAATGTGGTAAAAGGATGTCCTTTGTTATCACCAGCATGACAACCTCCGCACGAGGAAGCAACAAAGATGGGCCCTAAGCCTGTTTCAGAAGTATATATTTCATCAAACTCTTCCGCTCCTTCTAAAAATAGTTTGTGTTGAGCTTGTGATAAACCTTCAATAGGTGCATCCATCACTTCGTCAGCTTCAGGTCCGGCTGGAATCATTTTCTCGCATGAATAAATAGTTACGAGTGATATTAATAAAAAGGTTGAAACTTTCAACTTATTAGACATTGCATTTAATTTTTTTGCAAAACTATTATTTAGAATCATTCTAAACAAGCTGAGGATTGTCATGATTTTAAAACAAATAAACTTTGTTTGGTATAGTAAATAGTTGTAAATCAATGCATAGTTCTTCAGAAAAGCTTATCCTTCGTTAATAAAAATAAATGTAGATAGTTTGAAGACCAGCTACTTTAATTTTCTCTACTTATTGGTTGGCCTAAAGAACCTTAGCCAACGTCGTTTTTTATCAGCTGCCCGAGGGCACTCGCTGGCAGCCAACATCGAGAACCCCAGGATACAGAGTGAGTCCTAATAGCTATCGGGCGAGTGTGAAGGTGAATAGCAAAATTAAGTCAATTGACATTGCCACCTGAGTCTGTCGTTGGCAGCCTTTTGTTGACATCGAGTAACGCAACCAACCGCGAGAACCTCAGCCAACATTGTTTAATATCCGCTGCCCGAGGGAACTCGCGGGCAGCTTTATGTTGGCCTAGAGAGCCTTAGCCAACCATAATGCCTGAGCCTGTTGATGGCAGCAAACAAAAAAGGCTCTGTTTCCAGAGCCATATAATATTTAAAATCAATTTGTTTAAGCAGGTACTTTACTCATCACTTCAGCCATTGTTTTCCCAATATCGGCTGGAGAATCAACCACAATAATTCCGCATTCACGCATGATTTGCATCTTGGCAGCAGCAGTATCTTCTGCTCCACCTACAATAGCACCAGCATGACCCATTCTTCTTCCTGCAGGTGCAGTTTGACCTGCAATAAATCCAACTACCGGCTTTTTGTTTCCAGTTGCTTTGATCCAACGAGCTGCCTCGGCTTCTAATCCTCCGCCAATTTCACCAATCATGACGATTCCTTTTGTTTCCGGATCGTTCATGAATAATTCTACCGCTTCTTTCGTAGTGGTTCCAATGATTGGATCTCCGCCAATACCAATAGCCGTAGTTACTCCTAAACCTGCACGTGCTACTTGGTCAGCAGCTTCGTAAGTTAGGGTTCCCGACTTAGATACGATACCAATAGGTCCGCGCTTGAAAACGAAACCTGGCATGATTCCAACCTTAGCTTCTCCTGGAGTAATCACTCCCGGACAATTAGGTCCAATCAAACGGCAATCTTTATCTTTTAAATATTCCTTCACCTTGATCATGTCCTTGGTAGGAATACCTTCAGTAATAGCTACAATCAATTTAATTCCAGCTTCAGCGGCTTCCATCATGGCATCTGCAGCAAAGGCTGGTGGAACGAAAATGATAGA
>JANOAX010000047.1:0-30704 GCA_031411335.1 Bacteroidota bacterium | reverse complement strand
TAGTCAAAAGTAAAAATTATTTGCTGAAATATAGACGATTATACAATTCCTTTTTTCATGGCTTATTCAGTATTCAATAAAAAAGTCCATGGAATGTTCCATGGACTTTTTAAAATTTTGAATAGATAGCTTATTTCAATCCCAACTTTGTTTTAACCATCGGCATTACATCATCCGAATCCTGAGCATACAACAAGGTGCCTGCACTTGCATCAAAAATGTAAGAGAACTTATTCTCTTTAGCTACCGAGTTAATAGCTTCTTCTGCTTTTTTCAAGATCGGAGTATATAACTCTTCCTTCTTTTTTTGCATGGAGCTTTGTGCCGACTCTTGAAACGATTGAATGCGCTCTTCAAGATCACTGATCTCTTTTAATTTTGCATCACGAATTGGATCTGCCATCGATGCTTCTTTCGATTTGAAATCAGTAATTTTTCCCTGATATTCAGCGGTCATGGTTTTTAGTTGATTCTCTAAAGAGGCTCCAAACTTTTGCAATGTGGAATCTGCTAATTTGGTTTCTGGCATTAAACTAATCAACTGCGTTGAATTAATATGTCCAAATTTTAGAGTGGATTGAGCTTGTGTTTGTACAGCTAAACTCAATAGAATGCCAAAACAAATGGCAACGATTCTTGTCATGATAATAGATTTATTTATGTGTTTTTAGTTTTATTATTTACGTTCTTCTGAACCGCCACCTTTTCCTTCAGCGGGTGGAGTAGAAGGACTTCCGCCCTCTTTACTTTCGCCACCTTTTGCATCGCCACTTTTTGTTCCTGCTTTATAGCCCATCGATTCTAAGATGTCGTCACTCTTGTCGTATTTAGGATTGGTGTAAAGCATTACTAAATCACCCGACTTGTCAAAAATCACAGCGAAACTTTGATCTGTTGCCATTTTCTTTACGGCATTGAAAATTTTATCTTGAATTGGTTTGATTAACTCTTGTTTCTTTTTGAATAACTCACCTTCGTAACCAAACTTTTGCTTTTGATATTCTTTCACCTCTTTTTCTTTGTTCGTGATTTCTTGTTCACGCTTTCGACGCATTTCTTCGGTTAAAAGAATTTGTTCTGCTTGATAGTCTTTGTAGAGCTTATCAATCACTGTATATTTTGCTTCAATGTCTTTCTGCCAAGAAATACTGAGTTGATCTAATTGTTGGTTGGCAGCTTTGTATTCAGAAATATTATCTAAAATATATTGTGAATCGATATACGCATATTTCTGTGCGAAAATGGTGGTACTAGCAAACATTCCAATAAAGAATGTACATGCAATGATTAGCTTTTTCATAAGTTTTGGGATTTTTTAAGTATCCAGCTTTTGCAAATTATCGTGCCAAATTTACCTCTTTTTATCGTAGATACCAAAGATACTCAATGGTAATGCTTAAGGTAAAGTGTTGTTGGTCAAGTTATTGATTCGGCATTTAATCTTAATTATTTCTAGTTTTGACGAAATTTTTTCAAATTCTTTATGCTTTCTTCACCTTAGATGAAATAAAGCAGAATGTTTAGTTGATATTTTCAAAATAAACACTGCCTTCCGTCTAGAACTGCTGTCCAATAGTGAAATGGAATTGACCTTTGTTAACACCTGGATTTCCTTCAATTTCATCAAATCCATAACCCCAATCCAGACCTAATAATCCGAACATCGGAAGGAAAATTCTTACTCCCACACCTGCTGAGCGTTTAAGATTTAGAGGGTTAAAATTTCTTGTTCCCAACCAATTGTTTCCTGCTTCTAAGAATGCTAAAGTGTATATAGTAGCAGATGGGTTTAACGAAACAGGGAATCGCAACTCGAAGGTGTTTTTGTTATAAGCAGTACCACCTACTGTACTTCCATTAATACGAGGAGTTACTGTATTATTATTATAACCACGTAACGCAATAATTTCACGTCCATCTAAAGCAAAGCCTGAAAGACCATCTCCCCCTAAGTAGAAACGTTCGAAGGGTGATTGGCCAATATCTTTATTGTAATATCCTAATATTCCAATTTGTGTTCTAGAGAATAATACAAATTTCGTCCCTAAGCTTTTATACCATGATCCACTGAATTTCCATTTATGATATTCAATCCATTTGTATTTTTCTTTAGCACTAGCAGTTGCATAGTCAGTACCTTTATCAAGTAAACTAAATGGCGGTGTTAATTGTAAAGTGAAAGATAGTTGCGAGCCACTACGAATCCAAATAAATCCATCCACCGAGTTACGTGAAAACGTTTGTTCGAAGTTTAAGTTATTCGAGTATCCATCGCTAAATAAAAAGGTGCCTGACCAATTATCCAATGAGTAACGTTGGAATGTTAATTCATTGTAAGATTGGAAGAAATCATCTGGCCATTTCAATCGTTTTCCTAATCCTATTGAAGCACCACTAATTTTTAATACAGAACGATCATCATTTCCTTTTGGTAATCCATCCGTTTGTATCGAGTGAAATACAGAAACACTTAAGGAGTTTGGTTTTTTACCACCTAGCCAAGGTTCAGTGAAGGAGGCATTGTAACTTTGGAAGAATCTGCCATTCGATTGAAAACGTATACTCAATTTTTGTCCGTCGCCAGTTGGTAGCGGAGACCACGTGCCTTTTTTCGCAATATTTCTTGCAGAGAAATTATTAAACGATATTCCTAAAGTACCTACCACACCGGCACCACCGCCCCAACCTCCAGATAATTCAAGCTGGTCGGAAGGACGTTCTTCTACAATGTATTCAATATCCACGGTGCCATCAGCTGCATTTGGACGAGGAGTAACATTTAATTTCTCTTGATCAAAGTAACCTAGCTGTGCTAATACTTGCTGTGTGCGAATAATATCAGAACGATTAAATAACTGCCCCGGTTTTGTGCGAATTTCTCGCAAAATTACTTTGTCATTGGTTTTTGAATTTCCTTTCACCGTTACGCGATTCACTGTGGCTTGTCTGCCTTCATAAATGCGCATTTCAATATCGATGGAATCATTTTCAACTAAGATTTCTACGGGAGTAACTTGGAAAAACAGGTATCCATCATCCATGTACAATGAACTGATGTCACGACTGCTTTGACTAATGAATAAGCCTTCATCTAATTTCGACTGACTAAAAATATCACCTTTCTTAATTCCTAACATTTGATCGAGTTGGGAAGTTGGATATTTTGTATTTCCAATCCAAGTGATATTTCTAAAATAATACTTTGGACCTTCATCAATCCATACATCAATATTTACGGTGCGATCACTGAATTTATATACACTGTCTTTTGAAATAGATACATCCCTAAATCCTTTTGAAGCATAAGTAGCCACTACTTTTTCTTTGTCTTTTTCAAAGGCTTCTTCACTAAACTTAGAGGAACTAAAAATTTTATACCAGCCTTTCTCTTTGCTGCCTTTCATTTTCCTTCTCAGCTTCTTCGATTCAAATTGAGTGTTTCCATGAAAAGTTACTTTGTTAATCTTCACTCTTTTTTTATTGGAGACACTAATACGCATCAACTCTTGATTGGGTCCGCCGATGGTATCCTTTTCAGTCGTAATCGTGGTTTCAACAAATAAAAATCCTTTTTCTACATAATAGTCTTTAACTTGATTTTTTGTAATCTGAATTAAATTTTCGGTGATTACTTTTCCTTTTACAAGTTGTAGTTTGTCGCGTAATTTATCGGCTTCGTTCTTGCTGATTCCACTAAAAGCAAATTTTGAAAGTCGGGGACGTTCGCTCAATTCAAAATTCAAAAAGATCCGATCTCCATTTATTTTAGTAGCAGTTACTTTAATATCAGAAAGCAATCCTTGTTTCCAAAGATTTTCAATGGCAGTAGCAATTTTATCTCCAGGAATTTTGAATCGTTCTCCAATATTTAATCCGGTCAAAGTGATCAAAACGCCTTCGTCTAAATAGCGAATGCCACTTATCGTGATACCGCCTAATTCATATTCTTTGGGTTGAGCAAAATTGATTTGCTGATCATCTGACCCAATGGATTCAACCTGTGCGTAGGAAGTATTCGCAAAGAAAGTGAAGATGGAAATTAGGAGTACTATTATTCTACGCATGTTCAGATTTCAGTTGTTCTGATGTTTTTCCAAAGCGACGTTCACGTTGTTGGAAGTCGATAATGGCTTTATAAAAATCTTCACGACGAAAATCTGGCCACAACTTTTCTGTAAAGTACAGTTCAGCATAGGCGATTTGCCATAATAAGTAATTACTGATTCTTGACTCACCACTCGTACGAATTAATAATTCGGGGTCGGGCCAAGCGGCAGTATTTAGGTGATTACTTATTAATTCTTCGTTGATATTTTTTGGATCTATTTCTCCTGCTTTCACTTTTTCAGCGATTTTTTGCATCGCATTGGTGATTTCCCAGCGCGAGCTATAGCTCAACGCCAGAACTAAGGTCATTCGTGTATTGTTGGCTGTTTTATCAATACATTTTTTCAGATTCGCAGCTACTTTGGCGGGTAGACTATTTGTATTGCCAATGGTTGCTAAACGAATGTTGTTTTCCATCAACTTCGGTGTTTCCTTGGTGATGGTTTGAACTAAAAGATGCATTAATGCGTCAATTTCTATCTTGGGACGATTCCAGTTTTCGGTACTAAAAGCATAAACGGTAAGTACTTCAACTCCTAATTCGGCAGCTCCTTCAACGGTGTCGCGTACGGCGAGTACACCATTTTGGTGACCGAAAATGCGCATTTTTCCCTGCTGTTTAGCCCATCTTCCATTGCCATCCATAATAATGGCGACATGTCGTGGTAAACGTTGAATATCTATCTGCTCTTTTAGTGACATATTTCGGCTCGCAAATGTAGTAAATGCATTGGCCTTCTCGTGCATTTAAAAAGATTAACTTGACGTTAACGAAATTACCAGAGTTTTATGCGAAACGGCTGGCATGCATCGATGTATTTCTTACTCAGTGTATAGGTTAATTGTACCCCTGTAAAAACATAAAAATCACGTCGCTGGGTGTCGCCACGTTGTCGTCCAATATTTCCACCAGGTGCTTGATTGAGCGATCGATCACTTAAGAGCGCTGCCGTTTTTCCATATTCTACTAAAATGGATTTTGGGTCTGCATACACAGTACTTACATCGTCTAAATAATCGGTATAGGTTTGTCTTACTCCAGACTCCAGCGTTAATCCGAATCGGCGTCCAATTTTAAATTTAAAACCTCCACCAAAAGTGAATGCTAAATTCGTGCGCTTGTATGGATTTTTATTAGAAGCATCCGTACCCTGACCTTCAGTACCTAAGGGTTGCAATTCGATCCAATCGTCGTTAATTTTTGTTTTAGGGTTAAAATGAAAAACAGATAATCCACAGAGTAAATAGGGGCTAAAAGTTGAATTTGGATTGGCCGTTTGGTAGGGGAAAAAATTGAATTCAAACTGTCCTGATAATTCAATGATATGCGATCTGAAATTCAAATTTCTGTTTTGGCTGTAGAAGTCTTCGGCCTTACTATCGTCTGCTTTCACATGACCGTATAATAGACCAGCTTTGAATGCCCAATGATTACTGTATGAACGTCGGTAAATAGCACTGATGCCCGGTTCTAAAAAGCGGGTATCATACATCGTTTTATCCAAATCTCCTCTATAGCCCATTACTCCTACCATTATACCAAGTTCTCTTGATTGAGAATTGGAAATGGAAGGGAACGCTAGAATAATAAGGAAGAGGGAGACTATTGGCCTCATGTTGTCTTTCAAAACGTGAATTTGATTTGAGTATTGTTGAGGTTTTCCATTCAACAAACAGTACTACTCCGTAATTTTAGAATATTGGGAAGTTAGTACGACCAGTACGAATCTTATAATGTAAACTGATGATTGCAAACATATAAGCATCCTTATCACGAGGATCTCCACGTTGCTGACCTACTGCAGTAGATTCAGCAAAAGGATTCGGATTCGAAAAATAGGCTGCAATCGGACCATTGGCTTGATTAATTGCTACTGGATCATAATAAGTTTTACTTACATCATCAATATAATCTGTAAAGGTTTTTCTAAGTCCGAATTCAAATCCAACACCCCAACGACGGTTAAAGAAATAACGACCGCCAATTCCAAAAGGGATACAGATTTGAGTTCTTTTATATTTTTTTCGAGCAGGTGAAATTCCTTGTCCTTCGGTACCTAATGGTTGAAGGTCGTACCATTTGTCGTTGAATTCGCCTTTTGGATTAAAGTGAAAAACACCAATTCCAACAAATCCATAAAGTGATCCTTCAAATGAATTGGAGCGACGAACTCCTCTCAAACGATAAATACCACCTTCTTTTTGACTGAGGAGCGCGGCTTCAAAATTTACGTTAAACTCGTAAATATTCGATTTGAAATTCATGCCTCTCGTACTTCTGAAATACTCCTTGGTTAATTTATCATCACCTTTTACATGGCCATAAGTTAAATGAGAATGAAGCGATAAAGCAGGACTTAATTTATAACGCATCCCAAAAGTAAGTGCTGGTCGAGTTAAACTTAACTCTAAATCTTTAAATCCATTGGTTCCAATAGCATTTGCACCCCCTAGATCTCCTAAGAAATTACTTGCTCCAACACCAAAGCTCCATTCGTAACGATATGCTTTCCAACGTGCACGCAATCTTTGAGCTTCGCTCATGGAGCTAAACAGAATCAGGAACGTAAAGCAAAGTAGTATATGTTTCTTCATATGAATATTTCAAGGCCTTTGCACAAAAGTAATATTTTCCACTAAATAATTAGATGTAAATATTCAGGATTTGGCGAGTAGATTAGTTTCGGGTGTCGAGACCCCAGTTTAGTTTTTTTCGAAGTGTGTTTAAGAAGTTGGTACTGCCTAGTCGAACTAAGCTCATAGTGAAGTCTTCTCTTCTGACTGCCAATGAGATAGCTGAGTCGATGGTAACCGATCGGGAATCGAGGGAAGCCAAAAAGTACTGACTCCGACCTTCCACCTCCAAGGAGATCACATTTTTATCGGAAACCACAATTGGGCGAACATTCAGGTTATGAGGAGCGATAGGGGTGATTACAAAGTTGCCAGAGTAAGGCGCAACGATGGGTCCGCCACAACTTAAGGAATATCCAGTCGACCCAGTTGGTGTAGCGATGATAAGCCCATCTGCCCAATAAGAATTTAAATATTCGCCATTGAGGTAGGTGTTGATTGTAATCATACTCGAACTGTCCTTTTTGTGGATGGTCAATTCGTTGAGTGCATAATTCACTCCTCCAAATAAATTTCGGTTCGACTCTAATCTCAATAAACTTCTTTTATCGATGGTATAATGTCCTTTCATTAAAGCTTCGAGTGCTCCCGAAATATCTTCAGTTCCCACGCCCGTTAAGAAGCCTAATCGTCCTAAGTTGATTCCCATCACCGGAATATTACTGTCTTGCACTAAGGTCAATGTATCCAAAATAGTCCCATCTCCCCCTAAACTCAATAAAAAGTCAATATGCCCTCTTATTTCAGAGCCCGAATTAAATGGGGTATTGGGTGGAATATCGCTACCTAAGGGTTTAATTCGATGCAAAAAAGGTTGATAAATATAAAGTTCGCACTGATGCCTTTGTAATTCCTTTAATAATTCTCGAATCAACGGAAAATTTTCGGTGTCGACTTGGCGAGCATACAATGCTATCTTCATTGATACGAAAATAGGTAGGATTTTTATATTAATGAAAAGAATTTGAAAATTTGATCGCGAAGCATCGCGATGAAAATGGAAATTTGTTTAATCATGGATGATAGGAAACTGATTTGCGAGAACTTCTGAAGTTTTATTTTTACTTGATAGCAGATTGTAAGATCTATCTAAAACACCGCTCCCACTCTAAAATACAAACCCGTATCGCCAATTTTATTGAGTGCATATTCAAAGCGAAGAACGATATCGTAGTAAGTGATGAAATCTAAACAGAGTCCATAGCCCATCTGCCATTCATTGCTTAAAGAATTTCTGTATCCGAATTGTTTATCGCTCACGTATCCTGCATCAAAAAAAGCATTTAGGTAAGCGGAGACGGGAAACTTTTTAAATTTTTCGGATTTTAAAAAAGAGAACTGATAAGTCTTTACAGGAATTATATTGTATTTGAGATTGGATCGAAAAAGTGCGAAGTCCTGTCCGTTGAGTACATACAAATCATATCCTCTGATGTAATCAAATCCATAACCTAAAGCACGTTGATTGAAGAACGGTCCGCCTTCGCGTTGCATGATTCTACCTTTGAGTGCAACAGATGAAAACCATCTTTTTGATAAAGGTAAATATTTTCGAACACCCATCGAAATAGCAATTAAGTCAGGTTCGTTTTTTAAAAATTTCAATCCCACTTTGCTTACTTCTAGTTCGTATAAATAACCATTTAATGCATACGGTTGGTAATCGCGCGTATCGTGACGATAACTCCAAGATATGGCTAAATGTTGTTGTTTTGTAGATCCATCAACAAAATATTTATCGTTCAATTTTAAGATGGTATCTTCAACGGATGAGATGCGGTAATCAAGTGTTGTATTATAATAATCATATAAACCTTGTCGCTTAGTTAACCGAACATAAGCTTGCATTTCCTCTCTTAAAAAATTATCGGGATCTTTAAAAAATTGAATTTTATTGTTGAGTGTATTGTAAGCAACTTCTTTTACACTGGTCACATAAAATCCAGCGCTGAGACCTACATTTAATTTTTTGTTGATGTACGGGATCGTATAAAAAATACCAAAACGTTTTGTGTAACCAAAGAGCATTTGTAATTGTGCAATATCATCTCTTCCTGTTAAATTTTCTTGTCGCAAAAACATTCCATAATTCGTTCGACTAAAATCTTTCGTTTGCCACCACTCACTAATATTTCGATCGGCAATTTCAAAAACAGGAGAGGGCCAGAGGTACCATCTTTCAATTAGATTAATATGTACAACAACGGTATTTCCCAATCCTTGGAAGTAACGAATCTCCACAAAATTGAAGAGCGCGGTATTCATTAAATTTTGTCGGGTGCGTTCAATAGCCGATTCAAGAATATAGGGCGCTAAAGTATCGCCTTTATGAAAAGTAAGTTCGCGTTGAACAATATAGGAACGGGTCTTTTTATTTCCCGTAATAATAATTTGATCGATGATGGAAGTTTGGAGCTGGAGACTATCGCTTAAAACTTGTGCATGAAGATGGGGTGCATACATCAGCAAAAAGAGCAATAGAATCCTTAGTTTCATTGTCACGAAGAAAATGATTTAAACAGTTCCGATGCTTACGGGATCGAAAAAGTATCCACTTAGATATTAAGATAATTCATCAGCGACTCGAATCGATTTTTTAAATCTTCGGAATGTTCGCTTTGATGGTAGGAAGCGATGATATGATAATCGAGACGGTAAAAGGCAGCTAACATACGGCTCAAATCAACTTTATCTACTTTCAAGGTTAATTCAATTTTAGAAGGATCGTTTCCGGTAGTCACGTTAGCACTTAGAATATGAGCACCATCCGACTCAACAATTTGTGCAATATGCGACATCGAATAATCGGATAAAGCCAATTCAATGACGATAATTCCACCGGGAGTATAGACAGATTGGCTAGCGGCGAAATAGGAAACGAGGTCGTTCACCGTCACCAAACCTAAATAATCATTCTCTGTAGTGAGTACTGGAACCAGATCCAATTTGTGAAGCGAAGCAACTTTTGTTAAATCGTAAACGTGTTGGTTATCATAAACGAAAACTTTATGATACTTGATATTGGCATCTACGAGGCTAAGGTTAGCTAAAGCTGGATTATTTACGTCTAATTTATAAACAAGACCCAAATATTCGCGGCCTTTGATTACTGGTAAAGCATTGACTCTTAACTCTTCCATCCAAGTTACTGCGCGCTTACAAGAATCGCCAGGCTTTAGTGGAGGTACATTATCAGATATTAATCGAGCAGCAAACATGCTTAAGTTTCCTGATGTAACGGTTTCTGTGTCTTTCAAGTTCGGCGCAAACATAAGAAGATCTTTCATTTTATTTTCGTTTTATGTACCCATCTGGATGAATAAACAAAATATTGAGGAGTTTAGTTCATCCATTACAAAAGACCGTGCCGAAACTACAGAATTTGCTTAGAACTTCTTAATCTTGCAGGGTCGTGACGAAGCTAAGTGTAAACATTAACAAAATCGCTACTCTGCGAAATGCCAGAGGAGGCAACATGCCTGATTTAGTAAAGGCTGCCATTGATATTCAAAATTTTGGTGCAGATGGGATTACGATTCATCCAAGACCCGACGAAAGACATATCCGTTATCAAGATGTATATGATCTGAAAAAGGTCATTACAACAGAGTATAACATTGAAGGCTATCCTTCTATGGATTTTATGAAGTTGGTGGATGATGTTCGACCCGAGCAAGTAACCTTAGTTCCCGACCCTCCCGGGGTGTTAACGAGTAATGCAGGATGGGATATGATTGCAAATGCTTCTTTCTTGAAAGATGTCGTTTCCTATTTCAAATCCATCAATTGTAGAGTCAGTTTATTTGTCGATCCAAGTCCTATGATGGTGGAGGCAGCATGTCATACTGGCACAGATAGAATTGAATTATATACCGAAGCCTACGCGAGTGGCTTTGCCGAAGATCCTTCAGAAGCGGTGCGTTCTTATATAGAAGCTGCACAAAAAGCAAATGAAGTAGGGTTGGGGATCAACGCCGGACACGACCTAAATCTCGAAAACCTTGCATATTTCAAAAGGATGGTTCCTAACCTCTTAGAAGTAAGTATTGGTCATGCACTGATTAGTGATGCTTTGTATATTGGGTTGGAGGAGACGGTTCGTATGTATAAGGAGCAACTGCAGTAGTTGGTCGCGAGGCTTCGCGATTAGTTGTTGGTTTTTAGATTTTTGTTGTTGGTTGTTAGATCTCCTTCTCTCCTGAAGTATTACGTTACGCTTTGACTTCAGGGCAAGCGCTCTACCATCTCACTCGCGAAGCTTCGCGATCCCATCTCCCATCTCCTCCCGATAGCTATCGGGACTCCCATTCTCCTAACTCCGCTCTAATTTAAAACCCATCATCTACAGGTTCCCAAAGTTCAATTTTATTTCCGTCGGGGTCCATGATCCAAGCGAACTTTCCATAGGAGTAGGAGTCCATGTTTCCTATTTGTTCAACCCCTTCTTGCTTTAACAAAATTAAAAGCTCTTCTAGATTTTCCACTCTGAAATTAATCATGAAAGGAGAGGTAGATGGGTTAAGGTAATCGGTATCATTATTAAAGATAGAAAATTCAGTTCTGCCTTTTTCTGGTTCGACAGCGTCTTTCCATAGAAAAGAATGATAGCCTGCGCCTAACATGGAGAGTCCAAGGTGTTTGTCGTACCAAGCTTGTAGTTTTTTTGGATCAGCGGATTTGAAGAAGATGCCGCCGATGCCGATTACGCGTTTTTTCATTTGATTTTTTTCTATGGTAGAATTAATTTTATTTAAGAGGATAAATGTTTAGTGTTTCTTAATACTTTTTTAGTTGGTAAATGAAAATAAATTTTAAGTAATAAAGTTATTTAGTCGGATAATTAGTACTTAACAAATGGAACACGGATGACACGGATTAATAAGATAAACACGGATTTTTTCTTCTGCGTTTCTGGATTTCGATTTAATATTGTTTAATATGAAGTCAGGGAAGATATTAAGGTCACTTGAAAATATGCTGAATTTCTTTAAACTCCCTCTCCTCTGGAGAGGGTAGGGGAGAGGCTTTGATTTTAATTTGAATGTCTTCTTTTATCATTTCGAGCAGTAAGTACTGAATGATTATTCACTAACGATATTTTTTATGTTGTCGAATTTAGTTTTTAGTTGCTGATGTTCTTTTATGTTGACTGGATGTTCTTTGATTTGCTTTTGAAGATAATTGATTCGCTCTTTTGAAACGGGATGCGAACTCATCCATTCGGGAATATCGATATCCTGTTCTTTCTCTAACATCTTAAAAAGATCAATCATGCCTTGAGGATTAATGTTATGACTGCGTAATAATTCAAGGCCGCTTATGTCGGCTTCTTTTTCGAATTTGCGCGAATAACTTAAGGTATGAAACTGATGTGCATTGTCGATGAAAATAGTCATCAAACCATTCACATCGTTCAGGACAAGCGTCAGTAATAAATAGCCCGATACATTTCGACTTAGTAGACGCATGCCGTGCCGATGCTCTACATGTGAAATTTCGTGAGAGAGTACGCCTGCCAATTCTTCAAAGCGATTCATTTTTTTCAGAATTCCGGTATTGATGATGATGCTACCATCGGGCAAGGCAAAAGCATTTACTAGATCATCATTCATAACAGTGATGTGGTACCGTGAATCTATTTCTGGAGCCATTATGTGGAGAAAAGAATTCAATTGCACACTTAAGGTGGAATCTTCATTGTCTGTAAAGTCGGGACTTTCACTCACCGTTTTTCCAATTTGATCATCAACACTTCGTGGAATAAGGTCCACCGCTTTTTCGGCGAGGAAGGGGATGACAAAGAAATAGATGGCAGCACATAAGGACAGCACAGAAGCCGCTAATAAAAGATGAAATGCGGTGCCCGCATGCACAATGCGATAATACCAGTTCTCCTTAGAACTTGATTTATTAAAGTGAAAAAATGCATCAATAAAAACAGGATCTTTAATTTCAATAATTCGACTGTTGGTGTTTTTTATCGATAAAATCAAATATGATTTTTCTCTCCGTTTGATGGTTAACTCCGAAAAAGGAAGATGTAAAACACCTTCCTCTTCCATAGTTAATATTAATCCGGAATTGGTTTTGTTAATGGAACACTCTGCATTAAATGGTTTTGTAATAACACCATTGTAATACTTAACCTCTGTAACAAATTCAGACATCGTTTGAGTCTAATTAAACTACAAATCCTAAATCTAGCATATCCGACATATCCTCTCCGGTAGCGTCGGTATATTCTTTTTCGGTTTGTACCAATTGTTCGGTGTCGATATTACCCACGATTTCAATCTTCGAAAAAATAAATTTGAGTGAGCGTGTTAGTACCCATGGGTAGGCAATTCCTAAAGTGAAAATCAGCATCAACAAATTCACGACAATCAATCCAAAGAAATCGCCACCCGAAGCGGTCGACTTTAACCGAATCGTATCATCTTTATGATGTAAGGATAAGTTGTCAATATAATATTGAAATAAACTTTTCTGCCACCAAAACATATAAATTCCTACTGTAACTATGGTTAAAAAATATCCTTTAAGATTCAGTACAAAAAACTCGCCGCCGTTCCCTTTGTATTTAAACTCGGCACTTCCGAATCGGACATTACTCAATACGTATTTACGAATATTAATAGCCATCCATGCACCATAAATCCCTAGTGAAATAATCGTAAAAAACATTTCCTTAAAGAAGAGCATCATAAATTCCTTCCGATCTCCTCTGTATCCAAATCGAATTCCTCTCCAGCTGGTTCTCGACATCCGATATTTATAACTTCCGTGAATAGCTAATGGAATGATAAGAATAAATCCTCCTAAATACCAGATAAATCCTAGGATCATCATTTGCATATTCATCAAAACTACAAATCCAATGATGATAATTCCTAAGAAGAGAATCGCTTTGATAAATCCTTTGAACATCTCCTTTCCGGTGCCATGAAATTCAAACCGACTTTCATCAAAAGAAGTAGAGCCATACAAGTATTGCAATTCTTTGGCTTTTGCCCATGGATAATATAAACCCAAGGTGAAAATTTTCAATATCATATTAATGATGGCAATGCCAAAGTAAGTACTTCCGGTACCTACAAAAGAAAAGGGATACACTCGCTCCGGGTTGCTGTGAAGTGATTTTTGTTCGATGATTTCCATAAATTGAGGATTAGATTTATGGAACTAAAATAGTCTTTTTTGGATAACCAAGAAGAACGTGGCCAAATTACTAATGTCGCAACTTGTTTTTCTTTTAAAAATAGATATGAAATAGGCTTAATATAAGCTTCTGGTTCTGATTGTATTTTTAACTTTCTTCAATTCAGTCATTACTTTCGGTCCCGATTTCTTGTCGATATCTAAAACGACATAGCCAATTTCTTCGTTGGTTTTTAAATATTGTCCAATGATATTTACTTTCATGTTGGAAAGCACCCCGTTAATTTGCGATAAAACACCAGGTACATTGGAGTGAATGTGTAATATACGATGTGCATTATTCATCACTGGCAAACTAATTTCAGGAATGGTTAAAGAGCCAGAGCTGCTTCCATTTTCTATGAATGCAACAAGTTTATCCGCTACATCTAATCCGATGGCTTCTTGTGCTTCCACTGTACTTCCACCAATATGTGGGGTGAGAATAACATTATTTAGTCCTTGCAATGGAGACGCAAATACATCTTTATTGTCTTTTGGTTCTTCAGGAAAAACATCAACTGCTAATCCACCTAAATGTCTTTTTTCAATAGCCTCTTTCACGGCCCATACATCCATCACATCACCACGACTTAAATTAATAAGCACAGCTCCGGGCTTCATCTTTTTCAATCGCGTCGTATTGATTAGATTTTTTGTTTCTATAGTTCCAGGAACATGCAGCGTGATGATATCCGATTTTTTTAAGAGGTCATCCAATGAATTGCTCGACCTTGCATTTCCTAAACTAAGTTTAGAAGTGATATCATAGAACATTACCTTCATCCCTAAAGCCTCAGCCATTACTGAAACTTGAGAGCCAATATGTCCGTAACCAACAATACCTAACACTTTTCCTCTCACCTCATAGCAATCCTTGCTTTCTTTTAACCAGAGCCCGTGATGTGCGCCTTCACTCTTTTCAAAAACGCGTCTCATCAACATGATACTTAAACCTAATACGAGTTCTGCAACTGATCGTGTATTCGAAAACGGTGAATTAAAAACAGCAATTCCCTGCGTTCGGGCAATGTCCATTTTTATCTGATTGGTGCCAATACAAAAGGCGCCAATGGCAATCAATTTCTCCGCTTTTTTTAGAATAGCTTCCGTGATCTGAGTCTTAGAACGGATTCCCAAAATATGCACCTTTCCTATTTTTTCTAATAGTTCTTTTTCGGAAATAGAACCTTTGATGGACTCAATATCAGTGTATCCTGCTTTATTTAAAAGGGTGATAGCCGAAGGGTGAATGTTTTCTAATAGTAGAATTTTTAATTTTTCTTTCGGATAGGACGTTTGCATATTACAAGGTTAGTACATCTACCCAAAATATGGAGAGGAAAGGACAATAAATTTTAAACATGTATAAGTTAGTGAAATGCCAATTTTATTGAAACAATACCAATCTACATTCTGTATATTTGTTACACTCAATCCATACATACCCTCATGACTCAAACGTTAACTCCCGGTAAAAGATTTATTACTCTTGGACAATTTATTATCGAAAGACAAAGTGATTTTCCATTTGCAAAAGGTGAATTGAGTCGGCTTTTAAGGGACATTGGAATTGCAGCAAAAGTCGTAAACCGTGAAGTGAATAAAGCAGGATTAGCCGATATTTTAGGAGAGTATGGCGAAACCAATGTTCAAGGAGAAGATCAAAAGAAGTTGGATGTGTATGCCAACGAGCAATTCATTTTAGCACTTGGAGCAGGAGGAGAGTGTATCGCGATTGCATCTGAAGAAAACGAAGACCTCATTGAAATTGATAGTAAGGTTTCTAAAGATGCACGCTATGTCGTGTGTATTGATCCCCTAGATGGTTCATCCAATATTGATGTGAATGTGAGTATAGGAACTATTTTTTCTATTTATCGTCGATCTGATGATAGACATGGACCCACTGATGTTTCTGATTTTATGCAGAAAGGAACGGAACAAATAGCTGCAGGATATGTGATTTATGGATCAAGCACCATGTTAGTTTATACGACTGGCAATGGAGTTAATGGATTTACCTTGGACCCATCTATTGGAGAGTTTTGCCTTTCACATCCCGATATGAAAATTCCAGAAGATGGAGCTATTTACAGTATTAATGAAGGAAATTATCGACATTTTCCAGAAGGTGTAAAAGACTTTGTAAAATATTGTCAAGAAGAAGATAAGAGTACTAATCGCCCTTATTCTACTCGTTACATTGGCTCTTTGGTAGCTGATTTCCATAGAAATATGATAAAGGGTGGAATCTATATCTATCCTTCTACTGGAAAAGCTAAAAACGGGAAGTTAAGACTCCTTTATGAGTGCAATCCATTGGCATTCATAATTGAACAGGCTGGGGGTAAAGCTTCCGATGGGTTTAATCGCATTGTAGAAATACAACCCGAATCTTTGCATCAACGAGTGCCCCTTTTTATTGGTTCGGCCAATATGGTGGCTAAGGCAGAGGAATTTTTGAAGAACAGATTGTAATTATTTTCTCTGTTGAATCAAAGTCTATTCTTTTAAGCTGATTGTAATTCACAAATGGCCAACCACGCCATGAGACCTGTTCCAATTTGTAAAGCATTCTCTTCGATGTCGAAAGTTGGAGTATGCACGGATGAAATAATGCCACGCGCTTCATTACGAGTTCCTAAGCGATAGAAGCAGGAAGGTGCTGTTTGGGAGAAGAAAGCAAAGTCTTCTGCTGCCATCCAAATACTTAAATCAACCACGTTTTCTTCTCCTAAATAGTCGATGGCATTTTGTTTTGCGCGAGCGGTTAAGGCTTCGTCGTTGTATAAAGTGGGATATCCTTTTCTAATTTCGAATTCTAATTTTCCTCCCATCGATTCTACTAATTGATGAGCAAGATCAAGCATGCGTTGATGGGCTTCCTCTCTCCACTTTTCATCCAGTGTGCGAAAAGTACCTTCAATATAAACTTCGTCCGGAATAACATTCGTTGCTCCATTCGCAATTACTTTTCCGAAGGAAAGTACACTCGGTAAAATGGGATTAGCTACACGACTTACAATTTGTTGCATGGCGACAATCAAGTGTGAAGTGATTAGCACCGGATCAATATTTAAATGCGGCATGGCTCCATGTCCACCTTTTCCTTTTACTTTCAAATAAAGTTCGTCGGTGCTGGCCATGTAAATACCACTTCTGAATCCTACTTTTCCTGCCGGAATAAAGGGCATCACATGTTGTCCAAAAACACTGGAAGGTTTTGGATTTTCCAACACGCCTTCTTTTATCATCATAGAAGCGCCACCGGGAAGTTTTTCTTCGCCAGGTTGAAAAATGAGTTTGATGGTGCCTTCAAATTCTCCTTTTAATTGATTCAAGATGGAAGCAGCACCTAAAAGTGAAGAAGTATGTGCATCGTGACCGCAAGCGTGCATGACGCCTTCGTTCTGACTTCGGTAAGGCACATCGTTAGTTTCAGTGATAGGCAAAGCATCCATATCAGCGCGGAGAGCAATGATTTTTGAAGATGGATTTTTTCCTTCGATGAGTCCCACCAATCCTGTTCCTGCTACTTTATCTTTGAATGGAATTCCGAAAGCTGCTAATTTTTCTGCAACAAATTTAGAAGTGTTAAACTCCATAAAAGATAATTCAGGATGGCTATGCAAATGCCGACGTATGGCCACAATTTCTTCTTGTTGTTGTGTGGCTAACTCTTGCACTTTTTTTGCTGAGATCATCTTTTTGGGAGCGTATTAGATTTAATTTGAAAAGTGAATTTGTTTATTTTAGATGGATGTGTTGGTTTTAGAAATCAAGTCCAAGCGAGAAATAAAATATTCTTTCCTGCACCACACCATCATCTACACCCCAAGCCCAGTCAGCACGCAAGAAGTATCCAAGGACTCTGCTCCGCAATCCAAATCCATATCCGCCAACAATAGGTTCTACCGTTTTGGTTACTGAGATGCTGATTGGATTTCCGTTATAATCTTTTCTAAATAAAGAGTTCGATTTATCGTATGGGTTAGGACCTGTCCAAGCAGTACCGATATCACCGAATCCAACGATTTGGAAGTTGCGAATGAAATCGGAACGTATCGGTTTGTTGACTAAGTATTGAAATATAGGAAGACGAATTTCACTATTGATGAGCGCGAAACTATTTCCGTTTCTAATGTTTTGAATAAATCCACGCATGTTGGTAGCTAAAGCTTGAAAAGCATATTGCTGGGTTTGATCAATCTGAATATCGTAATTGAAATTATCTGTCGGTGTAAATGCATTATCCGTGGAACCTAAATAGTAAATCAATTTACGTGTACCAATGGATGTACTTGCTGCAAAACGATTCGCCCAAATCAGTTGACGATGGATCTTGAGGTAATGACGGAAGTCGGCACCGAAAACACCCAACACCGCATTCTTTTGTTCGAGTTGTTGATAGATCTCAGCAAAAACTTTGTATCGAATTCCATTGTAAAGATTCAAGCCAGTGTTAATAGAGTTATCATAAACAAATTCAGCCCGGGCTGATCCCCATTGTTGGAATTGATTTGGAATAGTGAGATTGACTAAATCGGTACTTAAAATGGCTAATCGATCATTTCGGTAAGCCACCATTCCACGCAAACTTGCTAAATCGTTAAACGGCCAACGCACATTATATTTCACTTCATGCGTATGCACTTTGTAGAGAGAAAAACTGGTTGCCTCCTCACGCCCTTGGCGATAAAAGGAAATGGATTTATCAAGTCGATGTTTTAAATTTTCATAACGGACATAATACTCATTTGAATTTAAATTTCCGCTGAGTCGAAATCCGCCTACAATTCGATAATCATCAAATAAATCATTTACCCCAATTTTAAATAGTGCGTTTAATCCCGGATAAAAATAAACAGCTCCACCTGTGTAAGCTTGGTAAGTTTCATTCAATAAATTATTGTCGAGTTGTGTTAACACATAACTCGGCATAAATGATAATTCGTAGTTGCGTTGCTTGGGTAATAAATAAGAAGCAGAATCTTCCACCGGACCTTGTGCAATAATTCCTATAGGTGTTTCACTTGTATTTGGTGCAAATGGATCAACTAAATTTATTGAATCAACGTCTGGTTTTTGTACGATTGGTTTTTCTTTTTCCTTTTTATTTTTCTTGCGTGGAAAATCCGACTGGAAAACATAATTATTAATATCGATGGAAGTGCTGTCGGCCACTTTTTCGGTGTTGGTTGAAGTGGAAGAGCTTTCTTGCGTTACTACTTTTACAGTGGTTCCGCTCTGCGATTTTTCTTTTTTTGGAGCGGTTGCTCTAAAATTTTTATTGCGTAAACTGGTATTTTTTAATGGTTCCGTAAGAACAGAGGAAGATGTCGGAGCTGAATTTAAAAAGATCTGATAACGTGAATTCAAATGCATCAACTCAGCATACTTTGTTCCTTTGCTACTTAAATCATGTTGCAAAACATTTCGTTTGTAATCACTTTGTGGTTCTGATTTTACAATATAACGGTAGTGGATTACCGTATCAATATAGGCAATGGCACTGTCAAGCGTAGCGGTATATCGGTTTTTAATTCCGTTCTCGTCGCTGAGGTAGGAGAAATGAGAAGAGTCTAATTGAATAGGCTCCGTTTCATTGATGCCATGGGTATTGGTGAGTTGTAAAAGTTGAGCTGACTTGTTCATGAAGTCATACAAGAAAACATCGCTCGACTGAGGTATATCTAACTCATCCGCCTGACGAATAGGAGTAGGGCGCAAGGTATCTTCGGTGCGTGTAGAACTGAAGATAATGTAACGATCATCCATCACAAATTTTGGAGAAAGATCGTCCCAACGGTCTTTGGTGAGTTGGGTATATGTTTTAGTACGCGGACTAAAACTATAAAGATCCGATTGACCTTTTTGCACTGCTGATAATACGATTTCTGAACCAGAAGAATTATAATTGAAGTCGAGTACTTTTTCGAAATAGAAAAATTTATTCGATTCGCGTTTTGTTTTCTTGCCGAACGTATAATAATCTAACCAAAGCTTTCCCTTCTTCTCCTTGATTGCACTCAAATATCTTCCTGAAGGATGCCATGCTAAAGTGGGATAACTTAAATCCATCGCTTGGTTCACCGACTTGTATCCACCCTTCGCAATTTTTTTTCTTTTCTTAGTGCGCACATCGTACAACCAAACCTTATACTTGCCCAAATCGTTAGTCACATAGGCAATTTGATTTCCATCCGGACTCACTCTCACCTGACTCAAATAACGATTTTGTTTTTTCAAAACATAAACAGGATCACCAACAGGTAATTTTCTGTTCTTGTCATCTTCCACATAAAGATTTTGATAATACTGAATCCAATTTTTTCGGACTTCTTTCATCGGTACACCCAGCACATAAATAAAACCGTTTTCAATATTTCGGTTGATACGTGTCATGTACAACAAATTCGAAACTGATGTTTTACCATACGTTTCCACAATATAATTCCACAACGACATCCCCGCAAACTCAGCGGCTTGTCCAGTGAGGTTATCAAAATTTCGATAATGCTTTCCTAAAATCGCATCGCGCATTCTGCTATCCTCTTCAGGTGTCCATCCTTTCGAAACATAAGCAATCAATCCATTCACATACCATTCGGGTAAATTCAATAGGACAGAAGCTTGCAAGCGATCTTTAATACTTCCTCCATACATCAGTTGATTCACCATCACCTGTGCCACACCAGCACGAATTTGTTCACGGAAATGGCGATAGTCACCATCAAAATAAATCAAGATTTTATTTCCAACAATGCGTGTTAATCCACCTGTGTTGGTATTTTGTTCTTCGCCTTCTAATCCAATGTTCGTTTGCTTCAGATCCGTCAATCTGTTGTAAATAATAAATTGAAAACGACCATTGATGCGGTAATCAAAAAGTTTTTCAATTTCTGCAATGTCGGCATCCGCAGTTCTACCGGTGTAAACGGCAAGTTCTTGTCCACCGAGGTAGAAATACGTATCGAAATTTTTAAAACGGTAGAAAGTCCACAAAAAATCATTGTATTGAACTCGGTTCTTCCCAAAATTCATCTGCACCCCTCTTGTAAACTGAGCATTGGCTGAGGGAGCCAAGAGCATAAAGATGAGCAGATAAGTAAGTTTTCGTAAAATCGTTTTAGCCATAGAATCTAAGGGCTAAATTAGGGAATTTCAACACTAAATTTTAGGAATTTATAAGGAAACGTGTGTATAAGCCTTGTATTGCGTACTTTTGACACCTCGCTGACTAAAGAAATATGTCTATTAACACCAAAGTTGCCCGCCGATCAGAAATTAAAGTGATGGTGGAGCTGAATGAAGAAAAGCAGCCCGTTGGACTTCAATGGCTTGCCCAAGATGCTGGCCTCGATGCTCAAAAGCCGGCAAGTGCCATGCTTTTAGCCATTTGGGACAAAGCGGAGAAAAGTACGATGCGAATTGACTTGTGGACGCATGAGATGTCGGTGGAAGAAATGGAGTTTTTCATGTATGAGACCTTGGCAAGTATGGCCGATACCTATGAACGTTCCACCAGCGACAGTGAAATGGCGAAAGAGATCAAAGCCTTTGCTCATCGTTTCGGAAAGGAGAAAAATGTAATTAAATAATTTTCGTTTGTCGTTGTTTCCTTTCTTTTGATGGGCGAAGCGACAAAAAAATAATTAAACAAAAAGGAGAAAAATCGTGAAAGTAAAAACGGCAACATTTGTAAAAAGTTCTGGTTCGGTGGAACAACTTCCCGAAGCCGATTTGCCCGAATTTGCTTTCATTGGACGATCCAATGTGGGAAAATCGTCACTCATTAATTTTTTGGTGAACAAAAAGGAGTTGGCGCATACTTCTGGGAGTCCAGGAAAAACCCAAACCATCAATCATTTTCTCATTAACAAAACTTGGTACTTAGTCGATTTACCAGGCTACGGTTATGCGAAAGTGGCGCAATCGATGCGTTCAGAGTGGGAAAAAACGTTGTACAAGTACTTAGGTAAACGCGAAAATTTATTGACCGTTTTTGTGTTGGTAGATGTGCGTATTGAACCACAAAAAAAAGACTTAGCCTTTTTAAAAACCATTGGAGAGCATGGTTTAGCCATCGCTATTGCATTTACAAAGGCCGATAAGATTAGCAAGGAGCAACTTAATAATAATATTGAAGCATTTAGACAAGCGATGTTAGAAGATTGGGAAGATACACCTCCATTTTTTGTTACTTCAGTAGTCGAAGAAAAAGGTAAAGAAGAATTACTAAAATACATTGCTGAAACATCTTCTATTTTCATCGCGCCGACGAAGAATGCGAAGTTGAATTTTTAGAGTGGGATTGGATTAATTTTAGTAACATAAAATTTCTCGATTTATCTAAGTTTAATGGCCGCAGATTTATTAAGATCTATTATGATTTTTTATGATTTGCGCTGATTTGCTTCTAGATAAAAATAAAAACGTACTTTGAAATTTTTTTTAGTTGGGATTATACTATGATGGAACACGGATGACACGGATAATTAGGATTTACACGGATTTGGTTTTAGCTGAGATAAAATTTGACCATGCGACATCAGTGCCAAGTAAAAAAGCTATAATTGGAAACTTTGCGCCTGCGAGAAAATTTGTTGTAGAGAAGCCTTAGCGCCTCTGCGACTTTGCGTGAAAATTTGTCGTAGCGCAGCCTTTGCGTCCCGATAGCTATCGGGACTGCGCCTTTTTAACCTGAGCTTGCCGAGGGTTGCGAGCCATTTTATCGTCTGTATCAACCAATAAGTTATATCATTAATAAATGCTGAAGGTTTTCAGAAAATGAATAGGTTAGATCACTCTACTTCACATACGTCTTCACATGTCTTTCCTTTTTCGATTCGTATATATCGTTTAAGGTGACTAAAATTCCAGTTTCTTCTACGTCTCCAAAATGTTCGTTTACTGAGGTACCAAAGGTGCGCATGGTCGCACTTAAATTCATATAGGCATTCACTAAAGGTGGAATATTTTCCCCGCGAGCACGTACATGTTGGTTGAGAATTTTATGTGCTTCTTTATACGAAAGTCCTTTAATTTCCTGCGCAAAGGCACTCATGTCATTTTCGATCTTGAGCGGATAAATCGCCGACACTAAATTTTCTTTGTCTGGAAAAAAATAATTCATGAAATGCAAGATCATATCGCGCGCTTCGCGTTGGAAGTGCGGATACATGGTAACTTTCCCGAAAAAATATTTTATTTGTGGATAGTCAATGTGAATGGCACCCAAACCATCCCATAAATTATCGAGTGAAAACAATCCTTTTCTATTTTCAGGACGAGGTTGATACTTGGGTTGTACAAATGATCTTCCCAGCTCAATGGTATAGGGCATATAATCATCAATGAACTTTTTGGAAAACGAAAATAATTCAGCCGTGGCTAATTCATAATTTCCTGCTTGATCTTTTTTTACTTTTCCGCATTCAATAAAACGGTAGCCTCCAATAATTTCTTTGTCTTCGGGATTCCATGCTATGAGTTGTTCATAGCAATTTTCATTCGTATCAAAATGATCAAGGTCACAATCCAATCCCGTTCCTCCGCCCGATTCTCTAAAAGTAACTTCGCGGAGTCGGCCAATTTCACGAACTACATTTGGAGCGTTATGATGATTTACAATGTATAAATGATTAGAGCCATTATTCGTAACACGAACAAAGCGTTCTTTCGATAATTCCTTTTCAAGAATATCTAAAGGAATGGCTGGAATAATATCTTGCATCATCTTAAGCTTCGAATTCGTCTTTTCCTTCGGCTAAATTATAAATATGTGACTTAATTTTTTGTGCCCATTCCTGATCATTATGTTTTTGTGTTAACAATTGATAGGGGATCGGTTTTCCAATGGTGATGTGAATCTTCTTTCCATCTTGATGGTACATCTCATCCATCAAATAAAACATTTCAATATTGACTTTGATGCCTAATTTACCTCTCCACCATGCGAGATTATAGAAAAATTTTGAATTTTTTCCAGCAATGTGGACGGGTATAATATTCCGTTGATGTTTTTTAGCTTTAGCCACAAAACTTTTCTTCCACACCAAATCTCGAATAATTCCATGTTCCTGTTTGCGGGATACGAGTCCGGCCGGAAAAATTAGCATCGCAATTTCACTCGCATAATAGGAGTCAATCACATCTAATACTTCCGTTGAATTTTTGCCATGCTTATTCACACCAATGAATAAGTCACTTAAGTTTTTGATGTTTAACAAAACATCGTTCACAATAAATTTGATGTCCTTCCTTTTTCTCGCTACCGTTTGCATCAATGCAATGGAATCTAATCCACCAATCGGATGATTAGCTGCAATAATACATCCTCCTGTTTCTGGAATATTTTCGAGTCCTTCAAAGGATACTTCAGCACCAAATTCCCTTATAATTTCATCTACAAATGCATGAGAATGCTTATCGCCTTGTCGACGAATAAAATCATTTACATGGTCTTGATGAATAATTTTTTTGATGTACTTCAATACAAATCCAGGCATCCATCTTAGAAGAGAAGGATTCTTGGACTGAATGACGGCTTCTATATCAATAAACTTCGCTTGAGCTTCTGGGGACATATATAAATTACGATTCGACTAAAATAGTTGATCCCTTCCTATGCTGAGTTTTTTAAGGCCTTCTTTTCAATCAAAGTAGGAAAATAGAAGAGTTTGAGGTTTTTAAATAATAGGAAAGTGGGAGAGATTTAACATCTAAATTTTTAAATAATTAATTGTAAGCTAGTTATGCTTTTCGACTTTTTCTAAGTTATTTCAGGATTTTTCAAAGATTATTTTCTATTTAACCTAACCTTTTAATCTTTTATAGAGGTAAAATGCAATGCAAGTTGGCTGCTTATTTTGTTAACTATCGATTGTTCATAACCAACTAATAATTAAAATAATAAATGCTACAATTAGGGTATTTTGGGGTCACATTTAGTTCCCGTTTTATCCAATGTACCTAGATTTTTGTTGGTCTGAGTACAATAATTCGAAGGCTAAAAAGTTTTTAACAAAGTGGGATGAAGTGGGGTAAAGTGGTAAAATTTAATTTATTTTTACCACACAGTAGAAATCCATATCCACACGAATAAAAATGTCGCAATTCCACGGAGAATATGAATGTAAGCTTGACGCCAAGGGGCGTTTGAGTCTGCCTTCGGGCTTGCGCAAGCAGGTGTCGCCAGAGGCAAACGAGAAGTTTATGTTGAATCGGGGTTTTGAAAATTGCCTTGCTTTATTTCCGATGGATGAGTGGAAACGTATTTCCGATGCAATCAACGGACTGAATATGTTCGTGGCGAAGAATCGTGAATTTGCGCGTTACTTTTTTCGTGGTGCTACCGAGTTAGAATTGGATGCTGCCGGTCGATTGCTTTTGCCGAAGCGTTTGTGTGAATATGCAGGTATAGAGAAAGAAGCCGTTTTATATGGCTGGTCCAATAAAATTGAAATATGGTCGGTGGAGCGCTACAATCAATTGATTGTTGAAGAGCCAAAAGATTTTTCTGCACTGGCCGAAGAAGTAATGGGAAAACTGAATGTTGGAGGACCAGGACGTGACATATCATAGCCCCGTATTACTTAAAGAGGCGGTAGACGGTCTTCAGATTCATGAAGATGGAATTTATGTGGATGTGACTTTTGGCGGAGGTGGTCACTCAGCAGAAATATTAAATCGCTTTGAAAAAGGAAGATTAATTGCTTTTGATCAAGACCAAGATACATTGGCAAATGTGAGTGCAGATCCACGAATGATTTTGTTGCCATCTAATTTCAAACATTTAGCAGAGCAGCTTAAAGCAAATAAAGTGGAAGAGGTAGATGGAATTCTTGCCGACCTTGGTGTTTCATCGCATCAATTTGATATTGCAGGTAGAGGATTTTCCATTCGCTTCAATGCAGAGTTGGACATGCGCATGAATCAATCGCAACAATTAACAGCCAAGGATATTCTCAATTATTATCCCGAGCAAGAATTGGTTCGTGTGTTTCAAGAGTACGGTGAACTACCTTCTTCCAAAAGAATGGCAGCAGAAATTGTTCGTGTTCGTCAAGAGAAATTTATTAATACATCCGATGAATTGAAAAGTAAAGTGTCACGCTTTGCTCCAAGAATGAAAGAAAATACTTTTTATGCGCAACTCTTTCAAGCACTCAGAATTGAAGTCAACGATGAGTTGGGTGCTTTAAAAGAATTGTTATTGCAAGCCGTGCAGATGTTGAAGAAAGGTGGACGCTTAGTGGTCATCAGTTATCATAGTTTAGAAGATCGCTTAGTAAAAAACTTTTTGAATAGCGGAAATTTCAAAGGTGAAATCAACAAAGATTTATACGGTCATCCAATAGGATTAGTGTTTACATCCATTACCCGAAAACCTGTGGTTCCCACTGCAGAAGAAGTGGAATTAAATCCGCGCTCACGCAGTGCGAAAATGAGAATAGCTGAACGTCTATGAATAAAATCCGCCAGTCAGACCAAGAGCCCAAGGAAAAACCAGTTGCTAAGCAAAAAGCAAAAGGTGAAAGTGCTTCAAGAAAATTAATTCGTTTGGTGAACATCTTTGAATATTTCGATCGCGGTGCGGTGGTCGTTATCATGCCGTATATGTTTTTCCTGTTCTTTTTAGGATTGGCTTATATCGCTAACAGTTATTATGCGGAGAAATCCATTCGTGATATTGATAAAACCGGACGTGATTTAAAAGAATTGAGAGCTGAATTCATTACCGCGCGCAATGATTTAATGTATCGTGCCAAATTAACCGAAGTAGCGAAAGCCATTGAAGTAAAAGAAGTGAAAGAAGCCACAACCGCTCCCAGCAAAATAGTAGTGAAAGTTAAATCTGAGAAATAATACGATCATGGCTGAAAAGAAAAATGATATTTTACGTAGGAGTTATTTGGTGTTTGCCGGATTTCTGATTTTCGGAATGGCGATCGTCGGACGTATCGGTTATTTGCAATTTGTAGAGGGAGTATATTGGAAAAGCAAGGCTGATTTTTTAACGCTTTCTTATCATACCATCGATCCAATGCGTGGAAATATTTATGCAAGTGATGGAAGTTTGTTGGCAACCTCTTTGCCTCGATATGATATTCATGTAGATCTAAATTCTCATGGAATTAAAAGCGATGTGTTTAATGATAATGTGGATTCACTCGCGTATTGTTTAGCTCAATTGTTTAAAGGGAAATCGAAGAATGAGTATAAAAGAATTTTAAAAGAAGCAAGAAGAGAAGGGAATCGTTATTTGTTACTCAAGCGAAATGTTTCTTATTCAGAGCAAAAAGTATTGCGCAACTTTCCACTTTTTCGTTTAGGAAAAAATAAAGGCGGCCTTATAGTTGATCAATTAAGTCGCAGAGAAAAACCATTTAAGTTATTAGCATCTCGGACCGTTGGATATAAAATGGAGAACCATGCAGTGGAATCCGTAGGTATTGAAGGTGCATTCGATAATAATTTACGAGGTACAACAGGAAAACGTTTGATGCAACGTATCGCAGGCAATGTTTGGAAGCCAGTGAATAATGAGAATGAAATTGAGCCTTTAGATGGAAGTGATGTGATCACCACCATTGATTTGAATTTACAAGATGTTGCTGAGCATGCTTTGATGAATCAACTGGAAGCGAGTGAAGCCGAAATGGGCTGTGCTATTTTGATGGAAGTGTCAACCGGACATATCAAAGCCATTGCTAATTTGAAAAGGAAAGGAGCTGAAAATAATTATTATTATAGTGAAGACTATAATTATGCAATTGGTCAAGGAACGGAGCCAGGATCTACATTTAAGTTAGCCACGTTAATGGCTGCTATGGAAGATGGATACATCGATCTTGATGATAGCTGCGATACAGGAAATGGAGAATTGCGGTTAGCCGGTGGCGTTATGATGAAGGATTCACATCATGGAGGCTATGGAAATGTATCTGTGAAGAAGGCATTTGCCGTGTCTTCGAATGTGGGTATTTCGAAAATTGCAATGAAGTATTATGGAAAGGATCCACAGAAGTTGATGAATCGCCTTCGCAGTATGCATATTGCTGAGCCTTTAGCACTACAATTGCCTGGTGAACCTGCAGCTCGATTAAAAGATACAAAGGATAAGGATTGGTCAAAAATTTCATTGCCATTTATTTCTATTGGCTATGAATCGAAGTTAACACCCTTGCAGTTGCTTACCTTTTATAATGCTGTAGCGAATAACGGAAGAATGGTGCAGCCACTTTTTGTAAAGGAAATTAGCAACAAAGGAAAAGTAGTGAAGGCGTATGAGTCGAAAGTGATTTCTGAAAACATTTGTTCACCTGCTACCATCACTATGGCTCGACGTATGTTGGAAGAAGTAGTTACTACAGGTACTGCATCACATATTAAGCATGCGCAATATACCATAGCTGGAAAAACAGGAACCGCGCAAATTGCACAAGGAAAAGATGGTTACAAAACAGGAAAAGTGAAGTATCAAGCTTCCTTCTGCGGATATTTTCCCGCTGATGAGCCTCGTTATTCTTGCATTGTTGTAGTGTATGGTCCAAGTAAAAATGCTTACTACGGAGCTTCTATTGCCTGTCCAGTTTTTAAAGATATAGCCGACAAAGCATATGCACTCGATATCAAAATGCATAAGGAAGTTGTGGAATCTCCCGACTCTTTATATGCAGGACTTCCCGTTGTAAAATCAGGACGTGGTTTTTCTACGAAGCAGGCAACAAAGAATTTAAATGTGAAATACAATGGTCCCGAAAATGGTTGGGTGACCATACAACAAAGTGCTTATACTCCCGAAGATGAGAAAGTGCCTAACGTAACGGGAATGGGTCTGCGCGATGCAATCTATTTACTCGAAGGTCAGGGGATGATGGTAAAGCCAGTGGGACGAGGTGCTGTAGTGAGACAATCATTGCAGCCGGGAGCAAAATTCCAAAAAGGACAACAAATAATAATTGAATTAGGGTAATGAATCTACTCAGCGATTTACTGTACAAAGCCGGCATCGAAGAAGTAAGTGGTGACACTTCCATCTCGATAGAGAAGGTGTGCTTTGATTCACGCAAAGTAGAAGCGGATACTTTATTTATAGCCATTCGTGGAACAGTAGTCGACGGTCATCATTTCATTGCAGAAGTTATTGCAAAAGGTGCCACCGCCATTGTATGCGAAGAAATGCCTGCTGAACGTTTTCAAAGTGTAACTTATGTTCAAGTGAAGGATTCTTCACTTGCATTAGCCATCATCGCTGCTAATTTTTACGATCATCCTTCCGAAAAATTAAACCTGATTGGGGTAACTGGTACCAATGGAAAAACTACCGTCGTTACCCTATTGCATGCATTGTTTCGTCAGTTAGGTTATAAGGTGGGCTTGTTAAGTACCGTTGTGAATCGCATTAACGACTTAGAAATTCCATCTACACATACTACCCCTGATCCTTTGCAATTGAATGCGCTTTTAGCAAAGATGGTCGATTCGGAATGTACCTATTGTTTTATGGAAGTGAGTTCACATGCCGTAGTACAGCATCGTATCAGCGGATTGCAGTTTGATGGAGGTGTATTCACGAACATCACTCGCGATCATTTAGATTATCACAAAACATTCGAAGAATATATCAAAGCAAAGCAAGGCTTTTTTGATAAACTTTCATCCAATGCTTTTGCATTAGTGAATACCGATGATCGCAATGGAAAAATAATGGTGCAAAATTCTAAAGCTATGGTGAAAACGTTTAGCTTGATGGGTGTTGCCGATTTTAAAGCGAAGATTTTGGAAAGTTCTTTTGCTGGATTAATGTTGAACATAGAGGGAAACGATTTATTATGTCGACTCAGTGGAAAATTTAATGCATACAATTTGTTGAGTGTATATGGTGTAGCCATGTTGATGGGCGAAGAAAAGTTAGCCGTATTAACTGCCATCAGTACACTGCAGTCACCTGAAGGAAGATTTCAACGAGTGGAAAGTGCAAATGGTGTGATTGGAATTATTGATTACGCACATACTCCAGATGCATTGCAAAATGTATTGTCTACTATACAAGATATTCGTTTAGGAAACGAACAAATTATAACGGTGGTAGGATGTGGTGGTGATCGCGACAAGGGAAAGCGTCCACAAATGGCAGCGATCGCATGTGATCAAAGTGATCGCGTGATTTTAACTTCCGACAATCCACGCAATGAAGATCCTGATCAAATCATTGCAGAGATGAAAGTAGGAATTCCAATTCATCAGCAAAAGAAAGTGCTTTCAGTAAGCGATCGTCGTGAAGCCGTTCGTACTGCGTGTGCATTGGCGAAGAAAGGAGATATCATCCTCCTTGCTGGAAAAGGTCATGAAAAGTATCAAGAAATCAAAGGGGTGAAACATCCATTTGACGACTTACAAGTATTAGAAGAATCATTTGAACTCTGTTAACTATGTTATATTATCTCTTTGAATTCTTAGATAAAGCGTACGACATTCCAGGTGCTGGTGTGTTTCGTTTCTTGTCGTTCAGAGCGGCGATGGCCATCATCACTTCACTAGTGATTACTTTGTTTTTGGGAAAGCGAATCATTGCGTTGCTGTTGCGTATGCAAGTTGGTGAAACCATTCGTGATTTGGGATTAGATGGTCAAGCGAAAAAACAAGGGACTCCAACCATGGGAGGACTTATCATTATTGCTGCGATTCTCATACCTACATTTCTATTTACAAAGTTGGATAATGTTTACATCATCACCATGATTGTAAGTGTGATT
>JANOAX010000046.1:0-2741 GCA_031411335.1 Bacteroidota bacterium | reverse complement strand
CTCCTATCATTCCCAACCAAGGGATTAAAATAATTTGCAATGCCAACACAATAACTGCTAAAGAAATTAAAAAAACGGCGCCTAACTTATACTTATCGGAATTAAATAAAATAGCTGCATTTAATCCTGTAGCCATATTGTAAAGACTTGACAAACTTAAAATAATGACAATGGGTGCTCCTTGATCATAACCTTCAGGTAAAAAAGTAAACAAATCGTAAATATTAATATTTACATTCAGAAAAAGGAATCCTCCAATCATAAACATATACAAACTTGACTTTTGGTATATCGAGTTAATTTCTTCTCTATTATTTTCTTTCCAAGCAAACGCAATTTTGGAAGCCGCAATACGATCGAATGCATTCAAAGGAGCTTCGATGATCGTTGGAATAAATGCAGCTACAGTATAAATTCCCACAAAGGCTAGAGGCATATATTGACCAATCATAATGGCATCAAAAAATTTCAATCCGATGGAAGCAACAGACGCAAACCAGAGCAATAATCCGTAACGAATCAACTGAACAAAATTTTGCTCCTTAAAAAAGGGCCAATCAATTTTAAATCCAGGTCTGTCGAATTGAAAAATATAGACCAGCAAGCCGATCATTTGAATTCCATAGATCGCAACAAAAGCCATGATGAATTGATCAAGCGTAAACCATTTCAAATAATACAAACTCACCACAGCAATAGCCATAAAGCGTACTACAATATCATTGAGGTATGTTGGAATCGTACTTTTATAATTCGAAGAACAATAGATACTCAACACAGAAATAATCGAAACAAAAAACGTAAGTGGAAAAACATAATAAAAGAACTCATTAAACAAGGGCGATTCGGCGGCATAGCGTCCCATGATAAAATCTTTAGCCCCATAAAGCACTAAGGCGGCTAAGACAAAACCAATCAAGGGAAAGAGCAACATAAATCCAAAAAAACCATGATGACGATTCTCAATATTTTTAAATCGTGGAAAGAATCTAGTGGTAGCATTTCCAATACCCAACGGAACAAACATGGCTACCAAAAGGGCGAATGAATAAAGAACTCTGGTTAAACCTAACTCCTCCTTTGTCAAGAAGTTAGGTTGAATGACAATCAAGTTCACAAAACCTACTATGAAGCCAATATAAGTAGCTATAGTATTTTTAATTCCTTGACGTTTGATGACTCCCATATTTTGCTAAATTAGCTTAATATTTAAATGTTTATGAAGCATATCTTAATTTGTTTAATTCTGTTTTCAACTCATATATATGCACAAAAGGAAGGGAATTGGTGGTATTTTGGAAATACATCAAGCATTGATTTTTCGACGAATCAACCTACAGCTTATACAGGAAGTGGAATGTTTACATATGACAACTCGAGTGCTGTATCAGATCAAAATGGGCAGTTACTTTTTTATACTAATGGTGTTACGGTGTGGAATCGATTACATTTGGTGATGTCTAATGGCACAGGACTCTTGGGAAATAATAGCGGTGGTCAGTCTGCCTTAATTGTTCCTCAACCTAACTCTAATTTGTACTATGTATTTACGGTGCCCAATCACGGCTTAGGTGCGCTCAGATATTCGGTTGTTGACATGTCACTTTCCGGAGGTAATGGAGCGGTAACAACAAAGAATGCTATTCTACACAACCCTACCACAGAAAAACTTGACTCGTATTATGACTGTGCTAACAATAAGTATTGGGTAGTATCTCATCAATATGGCACGAATAATTTTTACACTTATCAAGTATCCTCAACCGGAATCAATCCATTACCTGTAATTTCATCTGTTGGAAATGTGCATAATGGAGGCTCGCCTTCTTCATCGCATGACGCGATGGGACAATTGACTATAAGCCCGAATGGAAATCTAATTGCTTCCGGACAACAATTTAGTGGTGCCATCCAAATTTTTGATTTTAATATTTCAAATGGAAATATTTCCAACCCTAGAACGATTAGTTATCCAAGTCCATGGGGAATTTCATTCTCTAGAAACAGCAACGTACTTTATGTTTCACAATGGCTTACTCCTAATATCGTTCAAATCAATATTAGCAATCCTAACATACCTGGATCTCCTGTAAACATTGGCGTTGTCACTGGAACCACAGGAGGCTATGGAGCAGGTTATATGCAGTTGGCTCCAAACGATAAAATTTACATTGCAAAATGGGCGTCATCCTATTTATCAATTATTGACTCTCCAAATTTGCTTGGCTTTTCTTGCAACTTCATTGATGATGGAATTGACTTGGGTGGAGTCTTAAGTCAGGCAGGTGTATGCAGGACTGTTTCAAGAAATCTAGCACCTCTCTCCATTAATGTAAATATTAACTGTGATTCGGCAAGTTTTTCTCTAAATGACACTTCAGGAATTAGCAATATAATCTGGAATTTTGGAGGTGGAAATCAATCAAGTTCATTTTTTCCTAGAGAACAATTCACACAAGGCACTCATCCTATTACTGTTTATGTGACTCGATGTAATTATACGGATACACTTTCAACATCCATTGTAATTACATCAACGAATCCAACAATTTCATCACAAATCAACTGTCAACAAACAATAGCTCTTCAAATTTTACCAAGTGGACTTTCAAATTGCCTCTGGAATTTAGGTGATGGAAATCAAACAACGGGAGCTTTATCAAATTATACTTATACAAATCCAGGAAATTATACAATTGCGCTTGTAGTTTCTGATGGAGTTTGTACAGATACGACAACTC
>JANOAX010000045.1:0-8478 GCA_031411335.1 Bacteroidota bacterium | reverse complement strand
AATAAATTGCGCCCGTAGAGATACCCTACGAGCGCAACCATAATTATTATTTACTACTAATTAATTTATAACTACTCTCTTTGTCACGGAATGATCTCCAAAAGATAAACGTACCATATACACACCTTTCTCAAGATCTGAATTCATTGTATACTGATGATCTCCTACAGAAAAATAATCTTTGAATGAACTTACTGTTCTTCCTTGAACATCCAACACATCAATGATTACATCGCTAGGATTCGTAACATTAAAATCAACATAGGTTGCCGCCTCACTTGGATTTGGATAAATCACTACATTGGAATTTTGTGCATTTATTTCATTCACACCAACGATACCTGATAAATTAATATCATCAAGATAAATATTATTTCCAGTATCATAAGTGAATTCGAAACGGAAACGGATATTAGGTTTTGTTGAAATGGAAGTGGCAGATAAATTAATGGTTTCTGTTCTCCATTGACTAGCAGTTGGTAAAAAGTCGCTATTTACTGAAGCCAATGTGGTTTGTAAAGCTGCACCTACTTTGGTATAGCGAGGTGTCCAAGTTTGACCACAATTAGCAGAATAATAAACTACTAATTTATCGTTATTAGAGCTGGTCGTATTCTTTGTAGCATAAGCCAATTTAAACGACAACGAAGTTGCGGTTACATTAGATAAATCAAATGCACTTGTTATAAATTCATCTGGTCCTTTATTAGCACCTTGATAGGTATACAAATTTATTGAGTATTGTCCCGTTGCAGCAGCTGCATTAGTTACATCCCAAAAAGTACCGCCGTTTGCATCATACATATGCCAATCATTTGCTGTAGGAAAAACGCCGGATTCAAATCCTTCACTTAAAGGAAAAAACGAATTCGTTACAACCGTTGGGCTCACTGTTACCATTCCAACTGCAGTTTTAGTATTTGTTCCTGCAGCATTGGTAACTGATAATAAAACATCATAGGTTCCAGGAGTAGAATAAACTACCGATGGGTTAGCAGAAGTATCGGTTGCCGGAGTCCCACCAGGGAATGTCCAAACTCTACCTGTTGCATCACCACCCCAAGAGGCATTAAAAAATTGAACAAATCCACCAGCGCAAATAAACTTAGGACGATCTGCAAAATCAGCAACAGGAGTACATAATACAGCAGGAGTACCATCAGTACCTGTAAAAGTTAAATTTCCTGGAGACCATAAATTATTTCTACCACTCACAGAAGAAGAAAGGGCAGCATTCATGCGTGCAGCTTGACCTATAGAAAACATGTTCTGACAGCCGCCCGTGGTATAATCCATATAGTTCGTATACATATCACCGTTAGGAGAACTGCCCGCACAAGCTGAAATATGCGGCCATGTTGGGCAAATAGATAGGTTCGCCTCAAAATGAGTAGGCGTATCAGATACAAGATCACTACCACAAGTTGCATCGCCCCAAATATGACGTAGGTTTAACCAATGTCCAACTTCATGCACTGAAGTACGACCTGCATCACTAGAAGAAGCCGTTCCAATCGTACCCATAAAATCATGTTTAATTACTACACCATCTGTAGTTGCTGGACCTGTTCCTGGAAATTGAGCAAAACCGATTACTTGTCCTGGACTACCATTTGAATTTTCGATACTGCTCACAATCCACATGTTTAAATACTTATCACTTGCCCAGTAACTCAAGGCTTTTACATTGTTACGCGCATTGTAAGTTAACGGTGAATACACACGAATAATTCCATCAGTACAATTACCACTTGGATCTAACTGAGCCATTTTAAATTCAATATTAGAAACACCCGCCAATGGTTTAAATACGGCTGGAGTATTCACTGTATCGGCATTCAAATAATTAAAATCTTCATTCAGGACACGAATCTGATCTAATATTTGAGCTTTCGAAATATTTTCAGGACCACCATAATGAATCACATGTACTACTACTGGAATCACTCGATTCACTTGCGTTACACTATTGGTGGATTGCGATTGTGAATTTAGATAATTCAGGGTCCAATCTTCTAAATCTTGTCTGCTCTTTAAAATAGATGGGTCTTTCGACGCAGCTTCCTGAAACATAATTTCAGTTAAACATTTCTCTTGTGCTTGTACATTGCTAAAGCATGATGCGATGGCAAGTCCAGCGATTAATAAAATTTTTTTCATTGGGCTTTAATTAATTTTTGTTTTGGTTTACTAAGTTACGAAAATCAAAATCTATTTTCATCATCGGGAATTGACCCTAGAATTCAGATAAGGAGAGCGAAAATACAAAATCAATTGAAAGTGAAAGCTATAATTCCCAAAAAATCAAAGCCCTTCTTGGAATTATCCTCCAGAAGGGCTTTAAAGACTCACTATTTTACAATATTATGATGCTTTTCAGGCATTTTTCAATTCATTCAGTCGAACTTTTAATTTATTTATCTCTTCTTTCGCCTGCTGAATCTTGCTTTCATATTCTTCTCTCAAAGCAGATGCATTTTTAGAGTTAGCAAAGAATCCGAGGTTATTTTCCCATAACTGTACTTCTCCAGCGAGCTTAGTTACCTTGCTACTCAAGTTCCTTTGCTCCTCATTTCCACCGCTTTCCGCAGCTGGACGGTAGGATCTTTCTCCTCTTACGCCTGCTCTTTCAGGACGATCTCCTCGCTCAGGACGATCAGGGCGATCCGTTCGCTTAAAGGATTGACGATATTCGGGTGTTGACTTCAATGCGTCGAAATGGACTTGAATAGCAGCTCTAAAACGCTGCTGAATATCGTCCTTTTGTTTCATCGGCACCAATCCAATTTCAGTGAATTTGCGCTGGAACGCTTTTAACTGCTCAAGAGCTTCATTGGCATCTCCATTAACCTCTAGTTTTTCAACTTCTGTTATTAATGCATTCTTCAATTCTAGATTTCCAGCTTGTGCATTATCTTGATCTGAAAAATGTGCAGTTTTACGAGTAAAGAAAGCGTCGCATGCTTCCTTAAAGCGATGCCAAATTTTTTCATTCTTATCACCTGCAGGACCAATTTTTTTCCATTCTTGCTGAAGACGGATAAGTTCTTGCGCTGTATTTTTCCAAGCATCACTTTCTTTCAAACTTTCTGCTTGAATACACAGTTCGGTTTTTTGTTGCAAGTTAGCTGCGTACTCTTGTTTCTTTTGCTTGTAGAATTCATCTTTATTCTTGAAGAACTGGTCGCAGGTCGCTTTAAATTTATTCCAAATGGAATCATTATGATCTTTACCAGCTGGACCAATTTTTCTCCAATCCGTTTGTAGCTCTAACAATTTTTTTAATCCGGCTTGCCACTGTTGATGGTTCGCAAATTTATCTTTGATGATCTCTTCTGCAGCGGCAATCAACGCATTTTTATCTGCGAAATTCTTCTCGAAGAATTCTTTTTGCGAATCGATATAACTTCGTTTGTTATCATACACTTTATCGACAGCTGCTTTAAAGCGCACCCAAATTTCTGTTCTTTTCTCTCGAGAAACAGCACCTACTTCGCGCCATTTAATTTGTAAAGTTTGCATATCCTGCAACGCTTTATTTAAAGAGGGCTCTAGTAATAACTCTTCTGCTTTTTCGCAGAGATGCATTTTCATCTCGAGATTTTTTTTCATCTCAAGGTCTTGCAACTCACGATTTAGTCGAATGAATTCATAAAAACGATCGCAATACAATTTGTAGGTCATCCACAAATCATTTACATTTTGTGGTGGCACAGGACCTACTCCCCTCCACTTCGCTTGTAACTCATGAAATTCATTAAAAGCTTTTGACATATCTTCTTCTGTTTGCAAGATGTTTTTCATCTGCAGAAGAATTTCATTCTTTACTTTTAAATTAGTGGATCTAATTTTCTCTTGACCTAGAATAAATTCGGAACGACGCTTTTGAAAAACTTTGTAAGCATCAAAAAACTTTTCCTCTAGGGTATCTTTATAATCAAACTCTTCTTTGATTCCGCCAGCTTCACTAAAAGCTGCAAAAGCAATATCACGTTCTTGATTAAAAATTGCTTGAAAAGAATCGCGAGCCGCTTGAACTCTATTCTTTACTGCATTTACATCATTTTCTTTGCTGAAAGCATCCATGCGAATCACCAAATCTTCTTTCGACATTTGGCCAAAATCTTCGGCGGGCTCTGCTTCTAATTCTTCATGACTTTCATCCGTCACATCTATGTGAACCTCTTCTTCGTGATGATCGTCATTGTGTGCAACTGAAGCTTCTGGAGCAACAGGAGCTTCTGCAATAACTTCAACTACAGGTTCTTTGTTTTCATTGGAATTCTGAACGGGAACTTCTGCAATAACTTCAACTACAGGTTCTTTGTTTTCATTGGAATCCTGAACGGGAACTTCTGCAATGACTTCAACTACAGGTTCTTTGTTTTCATTGGAATCCTGAACGGGAGTTTCTAATACTTCCTGACTTTCAGATGATTCATTAATTTGAGGGGCCGAATTCTCAGCCGAGGTGTCTGAAGGCAATTGCTCTTCAGGATTCACCGGAGTGCTATCCATGTTCATACGTTAGATCTGTTTGTCCGCAGACAAACCAAGGGGTCCTTACTTTTTAATTAGGTTAGTAGTATAATGCTTGCCGTAAAAAAAGGCTCCCAATTATTGGAGAGCCGAAGACAAATATAAGGCAATAAAAAAGTGAAAGCAAGTGATATTTTATAAATGCCCTAAAAAAATCATGATTTTATTACAAAAATTTAATGTTTAGCGTCTTTTTTATTGAGTTGGGGGCCGATGGTCTTATCAATAACACTTTAATCTTCTTCCAATTCAATCTGATTCTAATTTATAAATTTCATTTCTTTTGAAGAAAAAAAACTTTTAATTTTACTTTTCATCCAGATGGGTTTACATTAATTAATTAATAGAATAGTAATAATGAAAACTAAAAAATACTTGAACGTCGATGAGTACCTTCTGGACTTTCCTGCCCCCACGCAAACTCTATTAAAAGAAATCAGAAATACCATTACAAAAGCAGCGCCCAAAGCAACGGAGGGGATTAGTTACAATATGCCTTCGTATAAATTCAATGGAAAACCGGTGGTCTATTTTGCTGGATATAAAAATCATATTGGATTGTATGCAACACCAAGTGGACATACTGAATTTTCGAAAGAATTAGCAAAATACAAACAAGGAAAAGGATCGGTTCAATTTCCATTGGATGAAAAAATGCCGCTGGCTTTGATATCGAAGATTGTAAAGTTTAGAATGGAAGTTTTGAAGGGAAGTTAGATTTTAGTCGCGAGGCTTCGCGATTGGATGTTGGTCGCGAGGCTTCGCGATTAGATTTAGTAGTTATAAGTATTGGTTTTAGATTTTAAACTAATTATACCTTCAACATAAGAAGTATCTTTAGCAAGACAAAACTTAAAATTTAACACTAAAGGCACTAGAGATCACTTTAGGACAAATGAGAAATGGGATTTCGTAAAGCCCCTCGCCTTTGGAGAGGGGTTGGGGAGAGGCTAGAACAATATTGTGGCAAAAATCTGTTTTCGTTTCGAGCAATTAGTATTTATTGATTAAACTAAAGACTAATCGCGAAGCCTCGCGACAAACATACATAAACATTAAAACAAATAG
Organism: Bacteroidota bacterium; assembly: GCA_031411335.1. Lineage (GTDB taxonomy): Bacteria > Bacteroidota > Bacteroidia > AKYH767-A > OLB10 > JAJTFW01. The sequence goes on along the minus strand of JANOAX010000045.1, from coordinate 2,871 downwards.
TCGATTTTTTCTAATCCTATTTACTTAAACTTATCTTAATTTACCCTACAAACAAATCCGTGCTAATCTTAATTATCCGTGTCATCCGTGCCTGCCTGCAGCAGGCAGGTTCAATGATAAAGTTTACTAAATTAAAATTATTAATATTTCTACTTTTATTATGATTCACAGAAAGGACAACGCGTTAACGCTTCACTAACTTCTCTTTCGCGATTTCTGTTCCTTTTTCATCTGCAATGACAACAAAATACAGACCTGACGCAAGCGCATCTGTCTTAAAACTAATTTCATTTTCACCAGACATCACCGATCCATAAAAGAGTTGATGCACCATTTTTCCGGCATTGTCGTAGATGCGTGCCGTTATACGTCCTGCTGTCGGACTATTAAACTTTACGGTGGTGAAATCAATACTTGGATTCGGATACACCACAGAATTGTTTTGTGCAATGGGATCATCAACTCCTGCTGCCGTTGTAACGGTATATTCTCCAATCCATGTACGTGTTACGCCACCAAAGACAGTATAGGATCCGTTAATCCAAACATATCCTGGTTGATTATATCTAGTTTGACAACCGGTATAATCACCCCAGCGTTCATCTCCAATGAGCATATTGCATGCAGTAGTTCCTTGATGCAATACAGTATGTGTTGAAAAAGCAGTTCCATCCCACATGGCTGCTGCAGAACCCGGAAACAAAGTAGCGGAAGAATACAGAAAACTAAACACCGCACGATCGTCAGTAGGCGAAGTACCTGCATACGCAATGTTCGGATAGGCGACATTGGTAGTGGGTACCGTAAACATACTTATTGCAATTGCTGGTGAAGTAGAAACTTGTGAAATCGTGCCGTGATAAATTCCATCGTAACCTGAGCTGGTGTCTAACGATGTTAATACGAATTGAATTTTGTTATCATGCAAAAAGGCACCCATAATGCGCGCATCATTCACTCCTAAATTTTCCGGAGAATTGAGTTGATCCGCATCCACGGGCATGTGATATTGCACTGGACTTACTAAAGCTTGTATGGTTACTTGCTGTGTTGGACTTCCTATCGTATCGGTAACATGTACTAAGAAGATGGTATCATTGCCTGCACTAAAATTTCGATTCGATAAAAACCATGCTCCCGGACCATACGTTCCTAAATCACCTTTTACTGGGCATAAATTTCGGATAGGCTCCCCGTTATATACATTATTACTATGAATTTGTGTGGCTAATGTTTGTCCCTGATAACCCAACTCCTTATCAATTTGCCAAATGATGGTTTGATTAAATCCTGTTTCCCAAGATGAATCATTGTACAATAAATTTACGGTGATAAATAATTCTTCGTTGCTCACAGTCATCATCGGAAAATCGGTCCAACGGTTGGTGTTTAACGCATCACCTGGAAGTGTATAAAAGTTCCATAAACCTGCAGCGCTATTCGTTTGTGAAAATCCAAGAATGATTACACTAGTTGTATCATTAAACCCGTTCAACATTGCCAAAATAAATCGATCCGCTCCTGGATCATACACTACTTTCGGATCAAACTCTTCTTGCGTTAATCCCATCGAGGCTACTAAAGAATGTAACGTGACCGATGCATACACTTGATTCGTAACCATATCTTTTCCAAAAATCATGGTATTATTTACACTCGATACAAATCCACCATTCGAAACCGCTACATCATTATCATTAGGAACGTATAAATTAAATCCGTTGCCAATAAAATTATTGAGAAGCACAGGGGCATTAGCAGTTGCTGATCGATTGGCCGAAGGAATACTTTCACGTTTGTGTGAATAAAGATCCACCATGCTTTTCTTGGCTTCGCGTACTGTTTGCTCGTCGGTTCCCGGATGGGGTTTAGGTAATTTTTGGTTTTGCAAAATCGGCATCCATTTATCGGCTCCCGGACTCAAATCATACACTTTCTTCAGGGGAAAATACTGAATAGCTGAGGAGGAGGTTTGCTGGGCATAAGTAGTTGATGAGAAAACAGCAAGAAGGATAATGAGTATAAATTTCTTCATAGGGGTTGGATATCGGAAGATAAAAGTAATAAAATGTACGAACTCCATGCAGTTAATATGGTAAAAACAAAAATGAGCTTGTTTCGTCCTATTATTATTACATTTGGTATAAATCTAATCTTTAACTACCATGGCTACCTCTAAGGTGATGAAAAGAGAATGAGAATGAAAAACATACTTCTTTTTTTTGCAATACTATTCACAATACTGTATTGCAAAAACAGCCAAGCTCAAAACCGAAACGCCATTTGGTGCTTTGGAGATTCGGCTGGTGTAGATTTTACTATCCCCGCTAGTCCTCAGCCATACTTTTCAGCAATGCGAAGTAGGGGAACTGCAGTCTCTATTGGTGATACCCTTGGTCAATTATTATTTTATGCTCATACTGGCGATACGAGCAATGCAGTTAATTTTCAAGGGAACGTAAAAAACAAATTCCACCAAATGATGGATAATGGTGACTCTATTATAGGAATATCTTGGTATCAAGAGATGGTGATTGTTCCTTTCCCTGATGATAACCAAAAATATTATCTTTTTACACAAGATAATTCGATTAATTATGGATTGTATTTTTCTGTTATCGATTTAAGTTTTAATAACGGATTGGGCAAAGTAATCATTAAAAACCAGATACTGTTAAATATTCGAATGGCAGACTGTTTAACCGCTATAAAGCATGCAAATGGACGCGATTGGTGGATATACTCAACACCTAGTAATGGAGTGTTCAATATAAATCCATTTTACACCTACTTAATTACTCCCGCAGGAATTTTATTAGATACGCTACAAAGCATTGGCGAACTAACAGGAGGAGGTTTCATTGAATTCCG